>CAZBWH010000051.1:0-22810 GCA_964495595.1 uncultured Burkholderiales bacterium
AACCAAGAATCTGTGCCGACATCGCCACGCCCTGGGCATGATTGCCGGCCGAAGCACACACCACGCCACGATCCAGTTCAACCTGCGTCAGTTGCGCCATCTTGTTGTACGCGCCGCGCAGCTTGAACGAAAACACCGGCTGCATGTCCTCGCGCTTGAGCAACACCTGGTTGCCGATGCGGCGCGACAGGTTGGGAGCCGGTTCCAGCGGGGTTTCGACCGCTACGTCGTAGACACGGGCGGTGAGGATGCGTTCGAGGTAATCGTGGTTCATGGCAGATGGGCAGTTGGCGGTAAGGCGGAACCCCAAAGGGTAACAGAAGCGCCAGAGGGCTGCCATTGTGCGGTCTTGCACCACCGGCTATGCTTCAGACTGGTTAAAACGAAAGCCCAGCATGACTCAGGACGAAATGAAACTGGCGGTCGCCAAGGCCGCCATCCAGTACATTCCAGACGACAGCATCGTTGGCGTCGGCACTGGCTCGACGGCCAACTTTTTCATCGACGAGCTGGCGAAGATCAAGGGCCGCATCGACGGCACCGTGGCCAGCTCCGAGGCCAGCGCGGCGCGGCTGAAGGCGCACGGCATCCGCGTGTTCGATCTGAACAGCATTGACACCATGCCGGTGTATGTCGATGGCGCCGATGAGGTGAACCACTATCTGCAGATGATCAAGGGCGGCGGCGGTGCGCTGACACGGGAAAAGATCGTTGCCGCAGTGGCGGAAAAATTCATCTGTATTGCCGACAAAAGCAAGCTGGTGCAGGTGCTGGGGCATTTTCCGCTGCCGGTGGAAGTGATCCCGATGGCGCGCAGCCACGTCGCACGGCAGTTACTCAGGCTGGGCGGCCAGCCGATGTTGCGCGAAGGCTTCACCACCGACAACGGTAACGTGATTCTCGATGTGCACGGGTTGAGCATCGCCCAAGCCAGCGAGCTGGAAAAGGAAATCAACCAGATCACCGGCGTGGTGACCAACGGCCTGTTCGCGGTACGCCGTGCCGACGTACTGCTGCTGGGCACTGCAAACGGGGTCGAAATTATGACATAATCATGTCATGGCAACTTAACATGGCCGGGATATAGTCGGTGGTCTGGCGGACGCAGCGTCAGCGACCGACACGAGGAGAACACAATGCCCCAAGAACATATTTTCAAGCAGTTCGACACCGAGCTGGAAACCGTTCGCTCGCGTGTACTGCAAATGGGCGGCCTGGTGGAAATGCAGATCGTCAACGCCATCGAAGCGATGAGCAGCGGTGATATCGGGTTGATGAACAAGGTGATCGAAGACGATCGCCGGGTAAACAGTTTCGATGTGTTGATCGACGACATGTGCCAGCACATCATCGCCCGCCGCCAGCCGGCCGCAACCGACTTGCGGATGGTAATGACGGTGATCAAGACCACCACCGATCTGGAACGCATTGGCGACGAGGCAGAAAAAATCGCCCGCATGAGCAAGATGATCTACGAAACCGATCGTTTTCATCTGCCGCGCTTCAACGAGGTGCGACACATGGCCGATCTGGTGGTCGACATGCTGCGCCGCTCGCTGGATGCCTTTGCCCGTCTCGACCTGGCCACCGCAGCCCAGGTGGTACGCGCTGACATGACGGTCGATGACGAATACCGCGCCATCATCCGCCAGCTGATCACCTTCATGATGGAAGATCCACGCACGATCACCACCTCGCTGGAAATCCTGTCGATTGCCAAGGCGCTGGAACGGATTGGCGATCATGCGAAAAACATGTGCGAATATGTGGTTTATCTGGTCAAAGGCAAGGATGTGCGCCACACTTCGGTAGAAGAAGTCGAACGCGAAGCCCTCCAGTGATCCGGCCGGCAATGCCGGCTCGCAACCTTCATCGCCGCGTCGTCCACGCGGCTTTTTATTTGGCAACTCAGTGACCCCGACATGGAATATTCAACGATTGCCGCAGTAGATTTGGGCTCCAATAGTTTCCGCCTGCAAGTAGCCCGGGTGGTCGACGACCAGATCTACCCGCTCGACACCCTGAAAGACCCGGTTCGCCTGGGCGCCGGACTGACCGCCGACGAATGGCTTGACGAGGCCGCACAACAACGCGCACTGGCCTGCATGCGCCGCTTTGGCGAACGGCTGCGCGGCCTGCCACGCGAAGCCGTACGGGTGGTTGGCACCAATACGCTGCGGGTGGCACGCAATTCAGCGTCCCTGATTCCGCAGCTCGAAGCAGCATTGGGCGGATTCCCGATCGAGATCATCGCAGGCCGCGAAGAAGCCCGGCTGATCTACCTCGGCGCTGCACACAGCCTGCCGGCGAGCAAGGAAAAACGGATGGTGATCGACATCGGCGGCGGCTCGACCGAGTTCATCATCGGCCAGCAGCTCAAGGCGCAAAAAACCGAGAGCCTGTACATGGGCTGCGTCAGCTACACCCTGCGCTATTTTCCAGACGGCAAGATCACCGAAAAAGCAATGCGAGCGGCTGAAACCGCCGCCAAGCTTGAGCTGCAAAGCATCGTCCATGAGTTTTTTGCCGGCAACTGGCAACAGGCGGTGGGCACATCCGGCACCGCACGTTCGCTACAGGACATCTGCGAACTGAACGATTTCAGCAGCATCGGCCTCACCATCGAAGGGATGGAAAAAATCCGCGAACTGCTGCTCAAGCAGGGCAATATTGCCAACCTGAAAATCAACGGCCTGCGGCCAGACCGGGCGCCAGTGATTGCCGGCGGCTTTGCCATCATGTCCGCCATTTTCAGCGAACTGGGCATCCGCATGCTGACCTGCGCCACCGGTGCGCTGCGCGAAGGCGTGATGTGGGATCTGATCGGCCGTCACCATCACAAGGACATGCGCGATATCACCGTCGCCCAGTTCAAGCGGCGCTATCACATCGACGGCCCGCAAGCCGCCCGGGTGGAAAAACTGGCCCAGGCGCTGTTCGCCCAACTGACGACCGGGGAACATCCCTCCAGCAACAGCGAATTCGACCAGCAACTGATCAACTGGGCGGCCACCCTGCACGAAATCGGCCTGTCGGTCTCGCATACCGGCTACCACAAGCATTCTGCCTATATCCTGCAACATGCTGACATGCCGGGCTTTTCCAAACCGGAGCAGCTTCTGCTGTCAAGACTGGCCGCCGCCCACCGGGGAAATCTGGCCCGGCAACTCGGGGTGGACTGCATTCAGGAGTGGTCACGCATCATTGCGCTGCGGCTGGCGGTCCTGTTTCACCGCAGCCGCTCCAATCTGGATTTGCCGCCGATGCAATTGCAGAAAACCGGCAAAGGCTTTCTGTTCCGGATCAGCCACGACTGGCTGGAACACAATCCGCTGACCGCGACAGCACTGAACCAGGAATGCACCTTCTGGGACGGCATCGGCCTACCGCTTGAGCTGCAAGATGAAACGCCGGCTCGTTAAACGCCGTGCAGGCAAGATCGGCAAGGCACCCGGTGAACTGATACACATTGGCGAGATCAAGACCAGCGAACCGCTGGTCACACTGATTGAGTACGACGCCGAAAACTATCGGGAAACGCATTTCAGCTCGCTAGAACAAGGCAAGCGTCACGAACCAATTCATGACACCTTGTGGCTGAACGTACACGGACTTCAGCAGGTAGCGATGCTGGAAGAGATCGGGCGGCGGTTCAATCTGCATCCACTGGTGCTGGAAGACATTCTGAATACGGATCAGCGGCCAAAGGTAGAAGACTACGGCGACTATCTGTTCATCGTTGCCCGAATGTTCGACTACGACCCGCAAACAAACGAGCTGAGCAGCGATCAGATCAGTTTCGTCGTCGGCCGTCGGTTCGTACTCAGCTTTCAGGAACGTCCCAGCGGCAAATTCCAGTGGCTGCGTGAACGCTTGCGCAGCAACAAGGGGGTCATCCGCAAATTTGGTGCCGACTACCTGTGCTATTCACTGCTGGATGCCATCGTCGATCATTATTTCGTGGCTCTGGAACAGTTGTCGGAGCAAACCGAACGGATGGAAAACGACGTGCTGGCCAAACCCCAGCCCAAAATTCTGGCCAGAATCCACGCGCTGAAAACCGACACCATGGAAATCCGTCGCGCGCTGTGGCCGCTCAGAGAGGTGCTGAACCTGTTGCAGCACGGCGAGTCGGAGCAATTCCGCCCGGAAACGCTGGTCTATCTGCGTGATGTGTACGATCACACCGTCCATGTGATCGAATCGGTAGAAATGATTCGCGACCTGATCAGTGGCATGCTCGATATCTACATGTCAGCCATGTCAAACCGGCTGAACCAGCAGATGCGGGTGCTGACCGTCATTACCACCATATTCATGCCACTAACACTGATTTCCAGTATTTACGGCATGAATTTCAAGCATATGCCCGAACTGGAGCTGTACTGGGGCTACTACGGCGTGCTGGGGCTGATGGCCAGCATCGCCGGCATCATGGGATTCATATTCTGGCGGCGACGCTGGATTTAGGCTCGGTTGACGCACGGACGGCTGGGCGGGGATCTGCCGGGCCGGAAAAAGCGGGAAATCCACCCGCCCGCCAAGAAGAGTCAGGCAGAATCAGGCCGGGATGGCCCCGGCTTTTTCTGGCCAGCAGCCTTGCCTGCTGTGGTGCGGGTTTTGGGTTCTGCCGTCTGGCCGGCCGTCTGCGACTCGATCGGCGACTCAGCCGCATCCGGATCGATCACGCGGTCTTCGACTGACTCCTGCTCGGCAACGAAATGCAAAGCCATCTCGAAAGCCGAGCGGGTAAATTCAAGCACCTTGTTGAAACCATCGTCTGACAGATTGCGCACGGCATCATGACGCCGGTAGATATTGATGAACTCGCGCTCGCGCTCGAAATGCAGAATCCAGCGACCGACGCCCCAGTCATCGAGCATCGCCCCCAGATCGGGGTAATAGCAGCGGATCAGTTTCAATGCCACCGGCACCGGATCATGCCGTGCCAGAACCGATGCCAGCCGCACGATCAACTCGAAAGACAGGGTAGCCGTGCCATTCTCGACCGCTTCCAGCAGCGATTGATCCTTGAGGTTGACCTCCTGCGCCAGCTCTTCCAGGGTGACCCCGGCCACTTCACGCAGCTCACGAAAGGTCTTGCCGGCCTTCTCCAGCACGTCGGCCTGATCGGGCTTCAGTAACAGCGACTTGCCAACCCGCAGTGGCAGTTCGGTTTTCTTGACCACGAAATTCAGCGCCGAGCCAGCCATCGATCCAGGCAGATCCATCAGTTTGCTCAACAGGGAAGGCTCGTCCGGCTGCCTGACAGGTCGGGATGGGCGCTTGGCCGGCTGCCGCGCCGTGCGGGCCGCAGTAGCAGGCTCCGGTCGCGCTGCCGGCTTGTCGCTGGCCGGCTTGTCGTTTGCCGGGGCAGCAGCAGAGGTAGCCGGTTTTGCGGCGGGACGCACTGGGCGTTTGCGTTTGCTGTCTTCAGCCATGATGACCTCGCATCGTTAACAGGTGAGTTCCGGCATTGTGCCAGTTCCGGTTCATACCGCAAGAGGCCGGCAAGGACAGCTCAGCCAGCCATCGCCATCCCCGCCAGCCAGCCGGCAGACAAGGCACAGCCCAGCATGGCAGCCGACATCGACAGACTCCGCAGCAGCGCAGAGCGCACACGATTGCCCGCCAGCTTCGCCAGCCAGGCATCAATGCCCGCCAGAAAAATCCAGCCTCCGGCCAAAGTCACCGGCAGTCGGACTGACTCAGCCAGCAGGGCAAACCCCCATACCGGCAGCCAGGCGGCACCGGCAAACGAGAGGGACAGCACCAGCGCCCGGAGGCTTGGGCGAACCAGCGGCACGGGGATCAGGCGCAGCCGGTGGCACAAGGCACGATCGGCGTACCACTCAGGATCAGCCAGCAGGCCAGCGGCAACCTGCGGCACCTGCTCCGTATTGATTCCGCAGATCGCCAGCCATTCGGGTAGATCGCCTGCCGCCTCCTCCTGCTCGGCCGACCAATGCAGAGGTTCGTCGCGCAGTAGCAGGTTCTGCCGGGCCAGGGCGCCAGCACTGCGAAACAGGCTGCGCAGGCCGATGTACACCGCCCCCACAGCCACACACAGCATCCCCGCCAGCAATACCAGCCCGGCTCCTTGCTGCAACGCCGCAGCCCCCGCGACCAAGCTGAGGCTGATGATCAACGCCTCATGCACCATCGCCAGCATGGCCTGTCCCGTAGGGGGCCAAACAGCGGCTATCGGCGGAGGGAACGGCTCATGTGCGGCCAACTGGTAAACGATCCGGCCCGGCACCTCCAGGCAATGCATCAACCAGCCTCGGCCTGCCGGGCTTAGCCAGCCCAGCAGCCGTCCGATCACCCGGTCCAGCCACAACGGGCCGGGCACCCGCTCCAGCACAGCCAGCAACCGTAGATCGGCAGCACGGGCCAGCGCCAGAAACCAGGTCTGTCGGGGCGTACCGGATTCGAGATCCGCCAGCAGGCGCAACAGGTATGCCGCGCGACAATCTGCCCGCAAACGCTCAGCAGACATTTGCGGGATCAACGATGCGGCAAGTCCTCATTCCTGCCTGTCAAACGATACCCAGATCGCCAATCCCTTCCATGACATCGCGATTCTTCGATTCCTTGGAATTGAGCTTGATCTTCAGACGCAGATCGTTGACCGAATCGGCATTGCGCAACGCGTCCTCGTAAGTGACCAATCCGGCTTCATACAGATCAAACAGCGCCTGGTCGAAAGTCTGCATGCCCAGCTCACGCGATTTGGACATGATTTCCTTGATGCCGTGAACCTCGCCCTTGAAAATCAGATCGGAGATCAATGGCGAGTTGAGCATGATTTCCACCGCAGCGACCCGCCCCTTGCCAGAGCGATGCGGAATCAGGCGCTGGGAGACAAAAGCACGCAGATTAAGTGACAAATCCATCAGCAACTGGTGGCGACGCTCTTCGGGGAAAAAGTTGATGATCCGGTCCAGCGCCTGGTTGGCGCTATTGGCATGCAGGGTAGCCATGCACAGGTGGCCGGTTTCCGCAAAGGCAATCGCGTAATCCATGGTTTCACGATCGCGGATTTCGCCGATCAGGATCACGTCGGGCGCCTGCCGCAAGGTATTTTTCAGCGCAGCATGCCAGGATTCGGTGTCCACCCCCACCTCACGCTGGGTGATGATGCAGTTCTTGTGCTGATGCACGTATTCCACCGGATCTTCGATGGTAATGATGTGGCCGTAGGAATTTTGGTTACGGTAGCCGATCATCGCTGCCAGCGAGGTGGATTTGCCTGAGCCGGTACCGCCGACAAAAATCACCAGCCCGCGCTTGGTCATTGCCACATCTTTCAACACGACCGGCAATTTCAACTGGTCGAAATCGGGGATTTCGGTGGTGATCGTACGCATCACCAAGCCGATCTTTCCTTGCTGCACAAAGGCATTCACCCGAAAGCGACCGATGCCGGGCGGGCTGACGGCAAAATTACATTCTTTGGTGGCTTCGAATTCTTCGGCCTGCCGATCATTCATGATCGAACGGGCCAGCTCCTTGGTATGCTGGCTACTCAGACTCTGATTCGACACCGGAGTCATCTTGCCGTCGATCTTGATTGCCGGCGGGAAATCGGTGGTAATGAACAAGTCCGATGCGCCCTTGGAGCGCATCAGCTTGAGCAGGTCGTGCATGAATTTGGTTGCCTGTTCACGTTCCATGACAGCCACAGCCCTTTCAATAAATCATCCGTTCGGCAGCATTCGCATCGGTTCTGATCAGGCGAAATTATCCTTGTTCATCGCCTTGGTTCTTGCCTCGCCCACAGCAACGACATTGCGTCGCACCAGATCGGTGAGGCACTGATCCAGCGTCTGCATGCCCACGTTCTGGCCGGTCTGGATGGCGGAGTACATCTGGGCGATCTTGTTTTCGCGGATCAGGTTACGGATTGCCGGGGTGCCGATCATGATCTCGTGCGCCGCCACCCGGCCGTTACCATCCTTGGTCTTGAGCAGGGTTTGCGAGATCACCGAGCGCAGAGACTCGGACAACATCGAACGCACCATTTCCTTTTCCGCCGCCGGGAACACATCGACGATACGGTCGATGGTCTTGGCCGCCGAGCTGGTGTGCAGGGTACCAAATACCAAGTGGCCGGTTTCGGCTGCGGTCAGCGCCAGCCGGATGGTTTCCAGATCGCGCATCTCGCCCACCAGGATCACGTCCGGATCTTCACGCAGCGCCGAACGCAGTGCGTTGTTGAAGCTCATGGTGTGCGGCCCGACTTCGCGCTGGTTGATCAGGCATTTTTTTGATTCATGCACAAATTCGATCGGGTCTTCCACCGTCAGGATATGACCGTAGTCATTTTCGTTGATGTAGTTGATCATCGCTGCCAGCGTGGTCGATTTGCCGGAGCCGGTCGGGCCGGTAACCAGCACGATACCGCGCGGATTCTGGGCAATCTCGGTGAACACCCTTGGGGCGTTCAGGTCTTCCAGCGTCAGCACCTTGGACGGAATGGTCCGGAACACCGCGCCCGAACCACGGTTCTGCACAAAGGCGTTGACCCGGAAACGGGCCAGATTGGGAATTTCGAACGAGAAGTCACACTCCATCGTTTCTTCGTACACCTTGCGCTGCAGGTCGTTCATGATGTCGTACACCATGTCATGGACATCGGTGTGTTCCATCGGCGGCAGATTGATGCGTCGCACATCGCCATGAACCCGGATCATCGGCGGCAGGCCGGCAGACAGGTGCAAATCGGATGCCTTGTTTTTGACTGCGAACGCCAGCAGTTCAGAAATTTCCATCTATAATCCTCCGGGCCGAAACCGCTGGTTCGGCAATCGTGGTCTGGGGTCGGTGCGCCGGCCAGGCCGACGATGGAGTCGGATGGCGCGTCAGGCGTGCTGTATAAGCAAATAGCGGTTTTCATTATGGGCACAATAAAATCAGCAATTCAAGCTGTGAGCGAACGCATCCGGCAAGCCGAACAGGCTGCGGGGCGCGCCCCTCACGCCGTTCGCCTGCTCGCGGTCAGCAAGACCTTTCCATCCGTAGCGATCCGCGAGGCGTATGCCACTTCCGGCCAGCTGGCGTTCGGCGAAAACTACGTTCAGGAAGGGATCGACAAAATCCGCGAACTGGCCGATCTGCCACTGGAATGGCATTTCATCGGCCCGCTGCAAAGCAACAAGACCCGTCCGGTTGCCGAGCATTTTCACTGGGTACACACCATCGACCGCCTGAAAATCGCCGAGCGGCTGGCAGCACAACGGCCGGAGGAACTGGCGCCGCTGCAGTTGTGCATCCAGATCAATGTCAGCGGCGAAGCCAGCAAGAGTGGCTGCAGCCTGGCTCAAGTGCCGGCTCTGGCCGGCGCGATCAGGCAACTTCCTCGTGTCAGGCTGCGGGGCCTGATGTGCATTCCCGAACCCACTGACGACCCGCACAGGCTGCAGGCGCAATTTGTCGCACTGCGCAATTGCCTGCAGCAACTGAACCAGCAAGGCTTTGAGCTGGATACACTGTCGATGGGCATGTCGGCCGACCTGGAGCCAGCGATCGCCGCAGGATCGACCATGGTGCGGATCGGCACGGCAATTTTCGGTAACCGGGCGCCACACACGCATTGACCAGCCGGCGCGTTGCTTTGTGTTAGCATCTGCGACCAACCCCTTCCAGCACAGGACAACAGCATGCAGATCGTATTCGTCGGCGGTGGCAACATGGCAACAGCCCTGATAGGCGGCATGTTGCACCAGGGTTTTCACGCCCGTGACATCAGCGTGGTTGAACCTGACGCCGGCAGACGGGAGACCCTGCATCGTGACTTTGGCGTGGCCGTTCATGCTGACACGCCGCCTGCGCCCCGGTTTGATGTAGTCGTACTGGCTGTCAAGCCACAGCAAATGAAGCAGGTTGCCCGGCACTGGGCTGACGCGGCAGCCGGCGCGCTGGTGATTTCGATTGCGGCAGGCATTCGAACTGAATCACTGTCAGGCTGGCTGGGCGGGTTGCAGAGACTCATCAGGGTCATGCCCAACACGCCGGCCCTGGTGCAGGCCGGGGTATCCGGACTGTATGCCGGGCCTGCGGTCAACCAGCAAGACCGCGACACCGCACAGCGGATTCTGGCGGCAGTAGGTGACGTCGTTTGGGTGAGTAGCGAACCGATGATCGATGCAATTACCGCCATCTCCGGAAGCGGGCCTGCATATGTGTTCTATTTCATCGAATCACTGACCGAAGCCGCACAGGCCTTGGGATTCGCGCCCGAACAGGCTCGCCAACTGGCTTATGGCACCTTTGCCGGCGCCATCAAGCTGGCCCGGCAAAGCGAAGATGATGCTGCCACGCTGCGTGCCAATGTCACATCGAAAGGCGGCACGACCGAACAAGCCCTGAGTGCCATGGAGGCCGACGGCGTCAAGGCAGCCATCCTGGCAGCGGCCCAGGCCGCCTGTAGGCGGGGCAAGGAACTCGGCGACGAGTTCGGTAACCAATAACCCGCTGCAGGGAAAACCGCCCCTTATGCAACCGCTCATGAGTGCCCTCCGTTTCCTGGTTGAGAACATTGCCGGCTTTTTTGCTCTGGCATTACTGTGCCGCTTCTACCTGCAGGTCGCCCGCGCACCTTTCCAGCATCCGTTTCCACAGTTTCTGCTGGCACTGACCAACTGGTGTGTCGTCCCGGTCCGGCGTGTGGTGCGCAGTGTTGCAGGCTACGACACGGCCACCATCCTGCTCGGATGGCTGACGGTACTGGTTCGCGACCTGCTGTTGCTGTCGTTGCAGGATGTTTCGCTCAACATGGGATTGATCAGTGCCTGGGTGGGATTGTTGCTGCTGAGCGCCACTCATGTCGTACAACTGTCGATCTACTTGCTGTTTGGTGCGGTACTGGTGCAGGCGATCATGAGTTTTGTCGCGCCTTATAACCCGCTGATGCCGATTCTGAGCCGGCTGACCCAGCCATTGCTCAAGCCGCTGCAGAAATTGCTGCCGCCAATGGGGGGGATCGATCTGTCGCCGATGTTGCTGATCCTGATCCTGCAGTTGGTGCTGATGGTACCGGTGGTCTATGCCGAGAATGGCGCCTACGCGCTGTTGCGGGCGGCAGCCACCCTGTAGCCATGGCCGACTGGTATCAGGCAGCAGAAGGCAAACTGCGGCTGACCCTGCATATTCAGCCTGGCGCCCGGAAAACCGAACTGGCGGGATTGCATGGCGACGCACTGAAGATCAGATTGGCGGCCCCGCCGGTAGACGGCAAGGCAAATCAGGCGCTGCTGGCTTTTCTGGCCCGGTGTTTTGCCGTCCCCTTGCGACAGGTCAACCTGAAGCAGGGCGACACATCCCGCCGGAAAGTGGTTGAAATCGAAGGCAGCCTGATCTCACCCGACACCTTGCTGCACGATTAAGCTCTGTTCAATACGGAACTGCCTGCACCGGCGCTTGTCCATTTACCAATTACCAACTGGTTTCTATCCCCGGAACGACCCACCATGCAAACATTCTATTTGCCCACCCTGCTGGCCGCTGCCATCCTGATCAGTGGCTGCATGGGGCCACGCCTGAACCCGCTGCAGCAGGACTGCCAGACCCGCGCCGGCTGGGAAGCATTCGGCAACTGCATGAAAGATGCGGCCAACTCGGTCGCCCCCTTCAACAACATGAACAACCTTGATCTGTCGCGTCTGTACGCCCAGCAGATCGACAAGTTCGGCCGCGAAGTCATGGATGGCATCATCGAGGAGAAGGCTGCCCGTGAACAAGTCGCAGTGTTCTACCTCGACCTGGTGCACTATGCCAATGTTCGGGCACTGAAAAGCGATGTCGTTCAGGGCCCGATCCGGCAGAACGAAGCCAAGATCGAGGTAATGCGCTCGGAAAATGTCCAGAATCAGAGCGCCCGCATCGTTGCACCACCGGTTGCCGGCAACAAGTAGGTACCAGCCGGCGCCGCCGGCACGATTGCCAGCGCCGGTTACGGTTAACCGTTACAATACTGGCCATCATTTTCAGCATCGAGTGTCGCCATGCAAATGCTGTTGATCGTCTGCAATACCCCTGACCAGGCCATTGCCGACCAGTTGGCACAGGCCCTGATCGAACGCCGCCACGCGGCTTGTGTCAACGTCCTGCCTGCCGTGAAGTCCGTGTATCGCTGGGAAGGCCGGATCGAATCGGCGCAGGAAATCCCGCTGCTGATCAAAACCAGCGAAGACCGCTATTTCGATGTCGAGGCGACCATTCGCGCGCTGCACCCCTACGAGGTACCCGAAATCATTGCCCTGCCAGTCAGCCAAGCACTGCCCGCTTACCAGCAATGGTTGCTGGGCGAAACCCGGCTGCTGGTCTGACGAACCCGACCGGCCGACCATGCAACGGCTCACCCTGATCTCCTGGCTTGCCCGACACGGATTACTGCTGCTTCTGTGGGTTACCGGTGTATTGCACAGCGCCCATGCGGCAGATTTCCTGCCGCCGGGTGAAGCATTCCAGGCGGAAGCCCGCCTGCAGGATGCCCGCACCATTGAACTGCGCTACCGGATCGCGGAGGGTTATTACCTTTACGGTAACCGCTTCCGCTTCGAATTGCAGGCGCCAGCGCCGGCACTGGGAAAACCAGCGCTGCCTGCAGGCACACTCAAGCAAGATCCAAACTTCGGGCAAGTCGAAACCCACCACGGCATCATCCGGATTCTGCTGCCGCTGACGGCTTCCGCCAGTGGCCCGCTGACCCTGAAGGCAGTCTCACAGGGCTGCGCCGAGGCAGGCATCTGCTACCCGCCGTTCACCCACACCCTGCCGATCGCACTGGCATCATCTTCATCCACACAAGAGGTGGCCACAGCCGACAATCCGTTTGCCAGTCGCAGCGTGGCCAGCCTGCTGGGCTTCTTTTATCTGGCGGGCCTCGGGCTGGCATTTACCGCCTGCATGTACCCATTGATCCCCATCCTCTCAGGCATCATCGTTGGGCAAGGGCAGCATGCCACCCATCTGCGCAGCTTCATTCTCAGCTTTGCCTATGTGCAAGGACTGGCAATGGCTTACGCCATCGCCGGTGTAGCCGCCGGACTATCTGGCACCCTGATTTCCAGCAGTCTGCAAAATCCCTGGGTCCTGGGTGGCACCAGCCTGTTTTTTGTCCTGATGGCCGGCAGCATGTTCGGGCTGTACTCGATCCAGTTGCCCAGCGCACTGCAAAGCCGGCTGAATGACCAGTCCAACCGCTTGCACGGCGGACGGATTGGCTCCGTGTTCCTCATGGGCATATTGTCGGCGCTGATCATTGGCCCTTGCGTCGCCCCGCCGCTGGCCATCGCACTGGGTTACATAGGCACGACCGGCGACATGCTGCTGGGAGGCAGCTCGCTGTATGTCATGGCACTGGGAATGGGCACGCCCTTGCTGGCAGTCGGCGCATTCGGTGCCCATCTGCTGCCACGTGCCGGCGCCTGGATGAATAGCGTCAAGCAGGTGTTCGGCACCGTGATGCTGGCCGTGGCCATCTACCTGGCCGGCCCGATACTGCCAGCCTGGCTGTCGATGCTGGCCTGGGCGGGCCTGCTGATTGTGTCGGCGATTTTTCTGCATGCGCTTGACCCTCTACCCAACCACGCATCAGGCTGGCGCAAGCTCTGGAAAGGGATGGGCATCGTGGCGCTGCTGTATGGTGCAGCCCTGTTGCTGGGCGTGCTGGCAGGTAGCCGCGATGCCCTGCAGCCGCTGCAGGGATTGATTCCGGCAGCCAGCCAGCCGTCGGCCACCGAGTCAGGCCGCCTGGCGCCATTACCGTTCCAGCGTGTCGCCGACGAAGCCGCGCTTGACCGGCAACTCGCGCTTGCCCGAGGCAAAACAGTGATGGTGGATTTCTATGCCGACTGGTGTGTATCGTGCAAGGAGCTGGAGCGTTTCACCTTCTCCGATCCTGCCGTTCGCCAACAATTGCAACACAGCGTATTGCTGCAAGTCGACGTCACGGCCAACAGCGCCGCCGATCAGGCATTGCTGCGGCGGTTCGGCCTGTTTGGGCCGCCGGCCATCCTCTTCTACAATGCAGACGGCAAACTGCTGCCACAACGGGCCATTGGCTTCGTTGCCCCCGAAACATTCCTGAACACCCTTCGCCAATGGCAAGGATAAACCCCGATATGATGCCTTTCCGACTCCTGCTTGGCTGTGCGCTGCTTTCTTTCAGCACCTGGACATTGGCAGGAATCGACCTGATGCAACACCCCCTGCCAGACCTTTCCGGGCAGATGCGCCGACTGGCTGACTGGCGCGGCAAGGTTGTCGTGGCTAATTTCTGGGCAACCTGGTGCGGCCCTTGCCGAGACGAAATACCCGAATTCATCCAGTTGCAGCAACAATACCGGGGCCGCGGCGTACAGTTTGTCGGTATTGCGGTCGACAATCGCCAGGCCGTTGCCGAATTCGCTCGCCGTCACGGCATCAACTATCCGGTACTGCAGGCTGAGGAAGCCGGCCTGGCCATGATGCCGCTGGCCGGTAACCGGCTGGGTGGACTGCCATTCACCTTCATCATCAACCGTGAAGGCAAGATCGTAGCCACCGCGCCCGGACGCATTGCCAAGGCCAGGCTGGAATCAGCACTGCAGCCAGTACTGACCGCCCGGTAACCGGCCTGCAGGCTGACTTGAACGACGGAGCGGAACCATGCGCGAACTAGACAATGCAACAATACTTGGGGCACACTCGCGGCCATGACACAACTGTCTCCCAGTCATACCGGTACGCCGGCCACCCCGGACATCCTGGTTTTGCACGGCCCCAACCTGAATCTGTTGGGAGTGCGTGAACCTCATATCTACGGCACAACCACCCTGAACGACATTCACGACACACTGGCCGACATTGCCGGAACAGGCGGCCACCGGATGGATTCGCTGCAAAGCAATGCCGAGCATCTGCTGATCGACCGGATACATCAGGCGTACCACGAAAAATGCCGCTTCATCATCATCAACCCCGCTGCCTTCACCCACACTAGCGTCGCGCTGCGCGACGCGCTTGCAGCGGTCAAGATACCGTTCATCGAAGTACACCTGTCGAACGTTCATGCACGTGAGCCATTCCGCCAGCATTCCTATTTTTCGGATCTGGCGGTTGGGGTCATTTGCGGCCTGGGTGCACAAGGCTATGAACTGGCCCTGCACTATGCAATGCGGCATCTGGCGGCCAGCTACTGACCCTGCACCCGGCCAATAACAACAAAGGATTGCCATGGACCTGCGCAAACTGAAAAAACTGATTGAAATGGTCGAAGAATCCGGCATTGCCGAGATCGAGATCACCGAAGGAGAAGAAAAAGTCCGCATTACCCGTGCAGCACCGGCGCCGGCCTACCCGCCGCCGCCCACTCAGGTCTACATGCAACCTCCGGCAGCGTTTTCTCCCCCACCTGTCGCGCCCCCCCCTGCTGCAGTGGCCACCGCACCAGCCGCAGCGGAACAGGAGGCTGCACCTGAATACAAGGATGCGGTCAAGTCACCGATGGTAGGCACGTTCTACCGCTCCCCCTCGCCCGGCGCCAAGTCGTTTGTCGAAGTCGGGCAACAAGTCAATGTCGGCGATACGCTGTGCATCATTGAAGCGATGAAACTGCTCAACGAGATCGAGGCGGAAAAAGCCGGCACCATCAAAGCGATTCTGGTCGAAAACGGCCAACCGGTCGAATACGGCGAGCCCCTGTTCATTATTGCCTGACACGGCGGGCTTGCGCCCAGATTGCGCAGGCCACCGTGTTGCCTTGCATGGAAACCTGCCATGTTTGAAAAAATCCTGATTGCCAACCGGGGCGAAATTGCCCTGCGCATCCTCCGCGCCTGCCGAGAGATGGGTATCAAAACGGTAGTCGTGCACTCCGAAGCCGACCGTGAAGCCAAGTACGTCAAACTGGCCGACGAATCAGTCTGCATCGGCCCGGCGCCTTCTGCCCAAAGTTACCTGAACATTCCGGCGATCATCAGCGCAGCCGAAGTCACCGATGCCCAGGCCATCCATCCCGGCTACGGTTTTCTGTCTGAAAATGCTGATTTTGCCGAACGGGTCGAGCAATCGGGCTTCGTCTTCATCGGCCCGCGACCCGAATCGATTCGCCTGATGGGCGACAAGGTCAGCGCCAAGGACGCGATGAAAGCCGCCAAGGTACCGTGTGTACCCGGCTCGGAGGGCGCCCTGCCCGATGACCCGGTCGAGATTGCCGCCATTGCCAAACGAATCGGCTATCCGATCATCATCAAGGCCGCCGGCGGCGGGGGTGGGCGGGGCATGCGAGTGGTACACACGGAAGCAGCGCTGCAAAATGCTGTCAACACCACCCGCTCCGAAGCCCTGGCAGCCTTTGGCAACGCAACGGTTTACGCTGAAAAATACCTCGAAAATCCCCGGCACATCGAAATCCAGGTCATGGCCGACGAATATGGCAATGCCGTTTATCTGGGTGAGCGCGACTGTTCAATGCAACGCCGGCACCAGAAAATCATCGAAGAAGCGCCTGCACCGGGCATTACCGACAAACAGCGCAAGAAAATCGGTGACATTTGCGCCGACGCTTGCCGGCAGATCGGCTATCGGGGGGCTGGCACATTCGAGTTTCTGTACGAAAACGGCGAATTTTATTTCATCGAAATGAACACACGGGTTCAGGTAGAGCACCCAGTCACCGAACTGATCACGGGCATCGATATCGTTCAGGAGCAGATCCGGGTCGCTGCGGGCGAGAAACTGCGCTTCACCCAGAAAGATATCGTGCTGCGCGGCCACGCGATCGAATGCCGGATCAATGCTGAAGACCCTTACAGCTTCATGCCCAGCCCCGGCCGGATCACGACCTACCACCCGCCAGGTGGCCCGGGCATCCGGATGGACACACATATTTACCAAGGCTATTTCGTGCCGCCGAATTACGACTCGATGGTGGCCAAAATCATTGCCTACGGCCACACCCGCGATCAGGCCATCGCCCGGATGCGGATCGGCCTCTCGGAAATGGTCATCAGTGGCATTCGTACCAACATCCCGCTGCATTTCGAATTGCTGCACGACGCGGCCTTCCTGCGCGGCGGGACCAGCATTCACTATCTGGAACAGCGGCTGGAAAAGCTGAAAAAAGGCTGAAGCCGTTGAAGGCATTCAGATAAAATGCCCTACACTCACACTCAGCCGGCCAGACAGCCGGCTGAGTGGCATTCCGGCACATACCGTCACACTTCACGAGATCCATACCATGAGCTGGCTGTCACTCACCCTTCCTGCCTCGGCCGACGACGCCGAACGCCTGTCCGATGCCCTGTTTGAGTCAGGAGCCCTGTCGGTCAGTATCGAGGATGCGCATGCCGGCACGGCAGACGAGCAGCCGATTTTCGGTGAGCCAGGCGAGCCGGCCGACGCGGTATGGAACGACAGCCATGTCGTTGCCCTGCTGGCGCAGGATTGCGATGTGCCGGCGCTACTGCAAACCATCGCCGACGCTACCGGGCTCGACGTTTCGCGCCATCGCGTCGATACCGTCGCCGAACAGGACTGGGTAAGGCTGACCCAATCGCAGTTCGAACCGATCCGCATCTCCGATCGCCTGTGGATCACCCCCACCTGGCATCAGTCGCCCGACCCGACAGCAGTCAATCTGCAGCTGGATCCCGGACTGGCCTTTGGCACCGGCAGCCACCCGACCACCCGGCTGTGCCTGCGCTGGCTGGATACCCACCTGCAGCCTGGCGAGCGGGTGCTGGATTACGGCTGCGGCTCGGGCATCCTGGCAATTGCCGCTCTCAGGCTGGGAGCCGGCACCACGCTCGGCATTGATATCGACCCGCAGGCCATCGTCGCCAGCAGACAAAATGCCGAGCTGAATCTGGTCAATGCCGAATTTCGGCTACCCGATACGTTGCTGGGAGAACAATTCGATGTCGTGATCGCCAATATCCTGACCAACCCGCTCAAGATCCTGGCCCCGCTGCTGGCCGGCGCAACCCGGCCCGGCGGCCGGCTGGCATTGTCTGGCGTGCTGCAGGAACAGGCCACCGAGGTGATGGCGATTTATCAGCAATGGTTTGACCTGGCCCAGCCGCAGTTCGACGATGGCTGGAGCTGCATTTTTGGCACCCGCAAAGCCTGACCCCCATGAAAGTCACTCACTGCCCCAACTGCCAGACCTGTTTCAAGGTCACGGATGAACAACTCAAGCTTTACAACGGCAAGGTTCGCTGTGGCCGTTGTGCATTTGTGTTCAACGCAATGAATCACCTGATCGAGGTGGAGGAAATGGCCGCGCAGACGCTGCACATGCCTCCCAATGCGATCCGGCAGGAAAACCGTACCGAGTCCAAACCCGCCGGACTGCCCCCGGCGGTGACCCCGGCCACACCTGAAGCTGCTGCGCCATTTCCGGATCTGTCTGCAGCCCAGCAGGCAGATGCCGGCACAGCGACAACAGACATCCCTGCAACGCCGGCCACCGAACCGGAAGATGCCCCGGCACAGCCAGAGGCAGACAATCCGTTCCTGCCACGTTCCACCCTGCAAGAAGCGCTGACCAGTGGCACGGCCAGCAGTGTGCCGGTGGCCGACCACCCGACCGGGATCGTCGAGCCGATCGAGGAAATCGAAATCAAGGCGCCGGCCGAAACGGGTAGCAGCGACGAACCCATCGCCAACCCCGCAGGCGCAGGCGGAGCCAACAGCCTCCCGCCTTCGCCAGCCAAACCTTTCTATGTCGAACCGGAAATCGACCTCGAGCTGAGCCCGCAACACGAACTGAACGAACAGCAAGAATCGTCAGTCACCCGGACATTTAAACCGATTGCCGAGCTGAATGATTCGATTCCCGACCCGGACACCACCGGTGGCCGGGCCGGTATGCTGTGGGGAGCGGGTACAGCTCTGGCTGCCGCCGCGCTGTTACTGCAGTTTGCCTACCATAACCGCACTCAGTTATCCCTCAGCCTGCCCGGCCTGAAGCCCGCCATGGAAGCGGCGTGCAGCTTGGCCGGCTGCCAGATTCCCTTGCCGGCCGACGACGAGCAGATCCGCATCGACTCGTTAGAACTGACGCCAGACCCGGCACAGCCCCGCCACATCCGGCTGTCAGCCACCCTGTTCAACAAAGCCACCTTCGATCAGGCGCTGCCACTGCTGGAGCTAACCCTGACCGACCAGAACGAGCAAGTTGTGGTCAAGCGGGTATTCGAACCGGCCGACTATCTGGACAAGTCGCACCCGCCCACCCGCATGCCGGCCAAGGCAGAACTGCAGGCGTTGCTGTCGCTCGATATCGGCGATACCAAGGTGTCCGGATACCGGGCCTTCCTGTTCTACCCCAAGTAGCGACCGGGGAGGCGCCCCATGCCAGCCAAACGGCTTTTTGTTGCCTATAATGGTTCACGGTCGCCCTCTCGCTTGGCGGCCGCCTCAGGATCAAGGAGACGAGTGAATGGCAACAATTCTGCTGAACGGCGAACCCATCGGCGTGGGAGGCCGTTTTCCCCGGCCAGGTGATACGGCACATAGTTTCATGCTGGTCAACAACGACCTGAAAGACGTGTCACTCAGCCAGTATGCCGGTAAACGCAAGATACTGGCCGTAGTGCCCAGCCTCGATGCCTCGATCGGACTGACGATTGCCCGGCGGCTGAACGGCATGGCAGCCGAATTGCCGAACACCCATACCATCGTCGTATCGGTCGATACACCCTATGCCCAGGCCAGGGTCAGTGCGATGGAAGAACTGCGCAACATCACCACCCTGTCCACGCTGCGTGGCCGCGATTTTCACAAGGACTACGGGGTGATGATCACCGACTACCCGTTGTCGGGACTGATGGCCAGCGCGATTGTCGTGCTGGATGAAAACGACGAAGTCTTGCACTCCGAACTGGTCCACGAACTGACGGCAGAGCCAAATTATCAGGCCATTGTCGACGCCCTGATTCCGCCGGCACAGTAACTTCATGCCCACCGACCGCGCCAGAAGCTTTGCCGCACCGGCAGACTGGCGCGGCAACTGGGACGCTGCCTCGCCGCTGTTTGCGCCGATTGCCTGGCTCACCCCGCACACTCCCGTCGATCGCTGGCCCGACCAACAGGATTACCACCGGCTGGCCGCCCTGCAGCCAGCGATGGACGGTATCCGCTTTGTGCTGCCCGAATCACTGCCGGACGACGGCGAATACTACGAATGCCGGATTCACCGCAGCGGCCAGGTACCCACCCGTGCCGCCAACTGGCATGACTTTTTCAACGCTGCCGTCTGGCTGACTTTTCCCGCCAGCAAACGCGCCATCAACCGCCGCCACCTGGCCGGCATGGAGGTCACCCCGGTGGCAGGGCGAGGGCCGCTGCGGGATGCCGCCACGCTGCTGGACGAATCCGGCATTGTGCTGCCGTATTGCGATCCGGCGTCGCCCACCCTGCTGCGCGAGCATCGCTGGCACGAGCTGTTCTGGCTGCGGCGCACTGACTGGGGGCGCACCGTCACCGCCGTCGTATTCGGCCACGCGATTTACGAAAAAGCCCTTGCACCATATCCGGGCCTGACGGCCAAAGCCTGGCCGGTGCAGGTTACGGCTGATTTCTTCCTGCTGCCTGCTGCCGAACAGATCAGTTGCCTGGATCACCTGCTGGCCGCCAGACTGGATGATCCGCATCAGCTGCAACAACCCGCCGACCTGCACCCGTTGCCGGTGCTGGGTGTGCCCGGCTGGTGGCCGGCCAATGCCGACCCCGTGTTTTACCACAACACCCGCTATTTCAGACCTGGTAAGAGCGCATCAAACGCACATAATGCTCAGCCGAATAGCTGAGATGCGCCAGTTCGGCCTCGGTGAGCGGCCGCACGGCCTTCACCGGCCGTCCGACATACAGGTAGCCTGACTCCAGCACCTTGCCCGGCGGCACCAGACTACCCGCGCCGACCATGACCCTGGGCTGGATCACGGCCCGATCCAGCACGATGGTACCGATGCCGATCAGGCATTCGTCGCCGATGGTACAGCCATGCAGCGTCACCTGATGGCCGATGGTGACATTGTCGCCAATGATCAGCGGCGCACCTTCCGGATCTTCCGGCCGCCGGTGGCTGACATGCAGCATCGACAGATCCTGGATATTGCTGTTGTTGCCGATACGGATACGGTTCACGTCGCCGCGGATCACCGCCATCGGCCACACCGAAACGTTTTCCCCCAGCACTACGTCACCGATCACCTGGGCGGAGTGATGAATGTAGGCAGACTCCGGCACCACCGGGTCGATGCCGCCATGGCGGGCGATATGGTTGCTCATGAAATCCTCTTGCCAAGTGCAGGGCAGCCCCCATATAACAGGGCAATGCCTGAATTGTAAAAAACGATTGCCGGCGGCAACTTCGACAGCCGGACAACAGTCCATTTAACCAAACTTCCGTCAGCCCGCTCAAGCGACAACTCACAGAGAACAGCATGAACCCATTACTCGATTTTTCCGGCCTGCCCAACTTTGCGTCGATTAAACCCGAACACGTGACCCCGGCCATCGACCAGCTGCTGGCAGAAAGCCGGGCACTGGTGGATCGCTTGCTGGCCGACGATGCGGCGCCGACATGGGGCAGCTTCATCCAGCCGCTCGACGCCGGGCTGGAACGCCTTTCGCACGCCTGGGGGCAGGTCGGCCACCTTCACCACGTGGTCAGCACGCCGGAATTACGCGATGCCTACAACGCCAACCTGCCGAAAGTGACCGAGTTCTACACCGACCTGTCGCAGAATCTGGCGCTGTTTGCCAAATACAAGGCGCTGCGGGCATCCCCGGCTTACGAACAGCTATCGCCGGCACGCAAGAAAATCATCGGCGACGAATTGCGCGATTTCGTGCTCGGCGGCGCCGATCTTCCGGAAGATAAAAAACCCCGTTTCAAGGACGTGCAGGAGCAACTGTCGCAACTGGCCGCCAAGTTCAGCGAAAACGTGCTCGATGCCACCGACGCCTTCGCCCTGTACATCGACAACGCCGGCGAGCTGGCCGGGTTGCCGGAAGACGTACTGGCCGCCGCCCGGCAGGCAGCCGAAGCTGACGGCAAGCCGGGCTGGAAATTCAGCCTGCAGATGCCGTCGTACCTGCCGCTGATGCAGTACTGCGACAACCGCGCGCTACGCGAACAAATGTACCGCGCCTATGCCACGCGCGCCTCGGAATTCGGCCCGGCGGAACTGGACAACACCCCGCTGATCGACCGGATTCTCAGCCTGCGCAACGAAGAAGCCGCGCTGCTCGATTACCCGAACTATGCCGCCGTCTCGCTGGCCACCAAAATGGCCGAATCGCCGGCACAGGTGCTGCAATTCCTGCGCGATATCGCCGCCAAGGCCAAACCCTACGCGCAGAAGGATTGGCAGGAGCTGACCAGCTTCGCCCGCGAACAGCTTGGCATCGAGCAACTGCAGGCATGGGATGTCGCCTACGCCAGCGAAAAGCTGCGCCTGGCGCGTTATGCCTTCTCCGACAACGAAGTGAAGCAGTACTTCCCTGAGCCGGTGGTGCTCGACGGCCTGTTCAAGCTGCTGGAAACGCTGTTCGGCCTGCGCATCAAGCCGGATCAAGCCGAAACCTGGCACCCGGACGTGCGCTTCTTCCGCATCGAACAGGCCGACGGCACGCTGGTCGGCCAGTTCTACCTCGACCTGTACGCCCGGCAAGGCAAGCGCGGCGGCGCCTGGATGAACGACGCCATCACCCGCAGCCGCAACGGCGAAGTCAGCAAGGATCCGGTCGCCTACCTGGTATGCAACTTCCCCGGCCCGGTCGGCGACAAACCGGCGCTGTTCCCGCACGACGACGT
>CAZBWH010000052.1:0-22796 GCA_964495595.1 uncultured Burkholderiales bacterium
GTTAAAAAGCATAACGTGAAATATACACCCATCCAGGTGTATATTTATTTTCAAAATGCGTATAACTAAGCATGTCAATACTTTTTCCATTGATTTTCAATCAGATGGAGGCAGATATGCCGGGAAGTACACAACCAAACGGGAATGCTGCGCCGCGCTTGCTGGATGTGCTGCGCGACAGGCTCCGCTTAAAGCATTACAGCCTAAGAACCGAGCAGCAGTATGTCAATTGGGTGCGGCGTTTTTTGCGTTTTCACCAGCTCCGTCATCCACGCGAGATGGGGGCGGTGGAGGTGACGGCGTTTCTCACCGATCTGGCGGTGGCGGGGCAGGTTTCGGCGTCAACGCAGAATCAGGCGCTGTCGGCGTTGCTGTTTTTGTATCGCGAGGTGCTGGAGCTGGATTTGCCGTGGCTGGATGAGGTGGTGCGGGCGAAACAGCCGAGCCGTTTGCCGGTGGTGCTCACCCGGCGTGAGGTGGCGGCGGTGCTGGCTCATGCAGATGGCCTGTATGCACTGCAGTTGCGGCTGCTGTATGGCACCGGCATGCGGCTGATGGAGTGTATGCGCTTGCGGGTGAAGGATGTCGATTTTGAGCGGCTGGAGGTGCTGGTGCGCGATGGCAAGGGCGCCAAGGATCGGGTGACGATGTTGCCGCAGAGTTTGCGCGAGCCGTTGCAGGCACATCTGCTGCGTCGGCGTGCGGTGTATGAGGCCGATCTGGCTGCCGGGATGGCTGAGGTGTATCTGCCGGATGCGTTGGGGCGCAAATATCCGAATGCGGCAAAGGAGTGGGGCTGGCAATACGTGTTTGCCACGTCAGGTTATGTGCGCGATCCGCGCAGTGGCGCGGTACGTCGCCATCATCAGGATGAAAAGTTGCTGCAGCGGGCAATGAAACGGGCGGTGGCCGCAGCAGGGATCGCCAAGCCGGCCACGCCGCATACGCTGCGCCACAGTTTCGCTACGCATCTGCTTGAAGCCGGTTACGACATCCGCACGGTGCAGGAATTGCTGGGGCACGCCGATGTGGCGACCACCATGATTTATACCCATGTGTTGAACAAGGGTGGTCGGGGTGTGGCCAGTCCGCTGGATGCGCTCTGAGCATGAAAAATGGCGCCCGCAATGTGTGGCGCCATTTTTTTTGCGGCTGAACCGGCTTACCAGCCCGGCTCGCGCTCAGGGGTGGCGGTGATCTTGTGGATCGACAGGTCGGCGCCTTCGTATTCTTCTTCCGGGTCGAGGCGGATGCCGACGGTGGCCTTGAGGATGCCGTAGACGATAAAGCCGCCGGCCAGTGCGATGACGATGCCGAGGCCGGTGCCGATCAGTTGCGACATCAGGCTGACGCCGCCGAGGCCGCCAAGCGATTTTGCGCCGAAGATGCCGGCCGCAATGCCGCCCCAGGCGCCGCACAGGCCGTGCAGCGGCCAGACGCCGAGCACGTCGTCGATTTTCCATTTGTTCTGGGTGATGGTGAACATCCAGACAAACAGCGCGCCGGCGAGGCCGCCGACGGCCAATGCCCCGATCGGGTGCATCAGGTCGGAGCCGGCGCAAACGGCCACCAGGCCGGCCAGCGGGCCGTTATGGATGAAGCCGGGGTCGTTTTTGCCGACCCAGGTGGCGACCAGGGTGCCGCCGACCATGGCCATCAGCGAGTTGATCGCCACCAGGCCGGAGATGCTGTCGAGTTTCTGTGCGCTCATTACGTTGAAGCCGAACCAGCCGACGATCAGAATCCAGGCGCCCAGTGCGAGGAAGGGGATCGATGACGGCGGGTGGGCTGCCATCATGCCGTCTTTGGTGTAGCGGCCGCGGCGGGCTCCGAGCAGCAGCACCGCTGCGAGGGCGATCCAGCCGCCGACGGCATGCACCACCACTGAGCCGGCGAAGTCGTGGAAATCGGCGCCGAAGGTGGCTTTGAGCCAGTCCTGTACGCCGTAGTGGCGGTTCCAGATCATGCCTTCAAAGAAGGGGTAGACGAAACCGACCAGCAGGAAGGTGGCCACCGATTGCGGATGGAACCTGGCGCGTTCGGCAATGCCGCCGGATACGATGGCCGGGATCGCGGCGGCAAAGGTCAGCAGGAAGAAGAATTTGACCAGGTCGTAGCCGCTTTTCTGCGCCAGTTGTTCGGCGCCGGCAAAAAAATTCACGCCATAGGCAATGCTGTAGCCGATGAAGAAATACGCCACGCCGGAGACGGCAAAATCGGTGAGAATTTTGACCAGGGCGTTGACCTGGTTTTTCTTGCGCACGGTGCCGAGTTCGAGAAAGGCGAAACCGGCGTGCATCGCCAGGATCAGGATTGCACCAATAAGGATGAACAGCACATCAGCGCTGGTTTGCAGCTTTTCCATGAAAATCCCCGTATGAATCTGGATGTTGTCTGCAAAGCAATTAGTGCGCCAGCGCTTTTAATGCACTGAATTGGATAGGGATGTTGTTTTTTAGTGCGTCTTTGGCACCGAAAAGGCCCGCTATGTGTGCTTGATATTGGTGCGTGCGCACGGTCGTGGTGCGGTGATTGGGCAAAACAAAACCGCCGCCCGTTGCCGGTGCGGCGGTCTGGTGGATATCGGATCCGCCACGTGGCTTACTTGCCTTCGGCTTCGTAACGCTTCACGCCGTCGATGATTTCCTGTTTTGCGGCTTCCTTGTCGGCCCAGCCCTGGATCTTGACCCACTTGCCTTTTTCCAGATCCTTGTAATGCTCGAAGAAATGTTCGATCTGGTTCAGCAGCAGTTCCGGCAGGTCGGCAGTGGTCTGGATGGCTTTATACATCGGGCAGAGTTTTTCCACCGGTACGGCGATCAGCTTGGCATCAATGCCCGATTCGTCTTCCATGCGCAGCATGCCGAGCATGCGGCAACGTACCACGACACCCATTTGCAGCGGGAACGGGGTGACTACCAGTACGTCTACCGGGTCACCGTCTTCCGACAGGGTGTTGGGCACATACCCGTAATTGCATGGGTAGAACATGGCGGTACCCATGAAGCGGTCGACGAACATGGCGCCGGTTTCCTTGTCCAGTTCGTACTTGATCGGCGAACTGTTGGCAGGGATTTCGATGATGACGTTTACGTCGTTCGGTACGTCTTTGCCGGCAGGCACGCGATCAAGGATCATGGGTTGCTCCGTGTGAAATGGGGGGGGTTAATCAAAGCGCGGGATTATACCGTGATCTGTTTCGCTGCTGTTGTCCGGTTTTCCTGTCGCACGGCAGGCAGAGTAAAATGGCGCGATTGCCTATCTGTAATGCCCCATGCCCGAGATCAAGAATCCTCAGTTGTTCCAGTTGGCCGATACCTGTGTGGCTTGCGGTTTGTGTGTGCCGCAGTGCCCGAGTTACCAGGTGTTGCAGAACGAGGCCGATTCGCCGCGGGGCCGCATCGCCTTGATGCGCGGCGTGCTGGAAGGGCAGATTCCCCCGACGGCGCGCTTTGCCGAGCATCTGGACTTGTGCCTCACCTGCCGCAGTTGTGAAAAGGCTTGTCCGAATCAGGTGCCTTACGGCCGGCTGGTTGATGGCATGCGCGCTGAATTGCTCAAGCTGAACCCGCAACGCTTGCCGGGCTGGAAGCGGGCAGGCTTGCGCTGGCTGTCGCGCAGGCCCGATGCCTGGCGCAGTGTGCTGACGCCGCTGCGCTGGCCGGGCGGGGTGGCTCTGGCTGCGCGTCTGCTGCGCCAGCCTCGGGCCGGCCTGCAGGAGATGGCTGACCGCAGCCGGGCAGGGCGCTGGCAGGTGTTTTACCCGGCTCACGGTGCACAAGCGGGTGAGGTGCTGCTGTTTCTGGGGTGCGTGGCGCGCACGCTGGATGCGGCGGCAATCGACGCCGCGATCCGGTTGCTGACCCGGCTGGGATTTGCGGTGCAGGTGCCGGCCGGGCAGCAGTGTTGCGGTGCCTTGTTGCGCCATGCCGGCGATGCGGCCGCGGCCGATGCGCTGCTGCAGCGCAACGCGCAGGTGTTTGCCGGCAAGGCGCCCATTCTGGTGCTGGCATCTGGCTGCGGTGCCGATCTGCGTGATGCCGGGTTTGGCGGGCGGGTGGTCGACGTTGGCGAGTTTCTTGATCGCCACGCCGACTGGTCGCGCGTCGACATTCGGCCCTTGGCGCAACGGGTGGCTGTGCACGATCCGTGCTCGCTGCGCAATGTGTTGCGCAGCGAGCAGGCGTACTACCGTCTGCTGCGGCGGATTCCGCAAGCCGATATCGTGCCGCTGGCCGGCAATCAGCAGTGCTGCGGCGCGGCCGGGGTGTACCATTTGCAGCAGCCTCAGGTGGCCGGCCAGCTGCGTGATGCCAAACTGGCTACGGTGGCAGCGCTCCGGCCAGACCGGCTGGTGAGCGCCAACTTCGGTTGCGGCATGTGGCTGAACGCCGCACTGCCCGATACCCTGCGTTTCGAGCACCCGCTGGTGCTGCTGGCGCAACAACTTGACAAGGGAACGTCATGCTGAAGCTCGACCAATTGATCATCCAGTTCGACAAGGGATTGCGCACCTTGCTGGCGCCGGCGCAGACGGTGCGGGTTTACCCGGACGAAAGCCTGCCGGATCAGGACATGAGCGAGGCGGACAAGCGCCACGCTGCGGCGCTGATGCGCATCAATCATGTCGGTGAAATCTGTGCCCAGGCGCTGTACCAGGGGCAGGCCTTGACCGCGCGTAACCCGGCCACCCGCGATGCCTTGCTGCAGGCGGCGTGGGAAGAGACCGAACATCTGGCCTGGACCGAGCGCCGGATTCAGGAGCTGGGCGGGCGCAAGAGCCTGCTCAATCCGCTGTGGTATTCCGGCTCATTGGCAATGGGGGTGGCTGCCGGGTTGGCAGGAGATCAATGGAATCTGGGCTTTCTCGAAGAAACCGAAAAACAGGTGTGCCAGCATCTGGACGATCATCTGGGTAAACTGCCGCCGCAGGATGACAAAAGCCGCGCCATTCTGGCGCAGATGCGTGTTGACGAAGCCCGGCACGCCGAAACGGCCCATCAACACGGCGCAGCCAGCCTGCCGTTGCCACTGCGGCTGGCTATGAAGCTGACTTCTGGGGTGATGACCCGGACGGCTTATTGGGTTTAGCCGTCAGCCCGCTTCAGCGCAATACGAAGCCGAGTATCCGGTCGGTCTGCTCACCCTCGCATTGCTTGTCATTGGAAAGATAATACGCCTTGCTTTCCCGCTCGATGCAACGGTACAGGGGCAGTGAGCCGGGGATCGGTGCGTTGTAGATCCAGCTGGTGACGCCGTTGGAGCGCTGTCCTTCGCAGTCCGATTGCAGGCTGAGGAAGGTGTTGTCACCACTGCGGCATTCGTAAACCGGGCGTGCGCCCTCGCTTCGTGGTACCGCGAGACCCCACGATGCCTGCAATACATACCCCGGAGGCAAGGCGGCCGATGAGCTCCACCAGGCATCGCCCTGTTTGCCCATGGTCAGGCGTGCGCCGACAAATCCGCTGTCTGTTACCGGTTGAAACCGCTTGCCGCTGGATTTGCCCTGCGGATCGACTTCCTCGATTTTCCAGCGCTGCTGGTCACGGCCGTTGCATGGCCATTGCTGCATCGGTGCGCCGGGCTTGCGATTGCCATTGTCGGCATCCAGGCAAAGGTGGCTGAGGGCGTTTGCGATTTCCCAGTGGCCGGTCGCGGTTGGGCGCAGGTTCCACTTTTGGCTGATTCCGTTGTGGCAGGGCTTTTGTTGAACTTGGGCCTGGGCGTTCTTGCTGCTGTTTTCCGGCTCAAGGCACATGCCCGACCAGCGATTGATCAGCGAAAAGTTGCCGTTTGCGTCGCGCTGCAACTGCCAGCGCTGGTTGATTGCTGTCACTGGACGGTAAGGCGCTTGCAGCGCCGGTGCGCCGTCATCCTTGCTGGCGTCGGCAATATCGAGCAACTGGGCGCTGGACATGACGCTTAAACGGTAGGCTGGTTCATCGACACTGGCCGGCTGGGTAGCAGGCTGGAGCAGATCCAGGGGTACGCTGTTCAGGGCGATGGCCCGAGCCAGACGGTTGCTGCGCAGGCCGCCGGCGTCTTCGAAAAAGGCGAGCTTGGCCGCAATCACGGATAAGCCCGCGGCCTT
Source organism: uncultured Burkholderiales bacterium (assembly GCA_964495595.1). Classification (GTDB taxonomy): domain Bacteria; phylum Pseudomonadota; class Gammaproteobacteria; order Burkholderiales; family SCOH01; genus CALMFQ01. The sequence continues at coordinate 6,092 of CAZBWH010000052.1, forward strand.
GACTTGATCTACCGGCACCACGCGTGGCTGCGGGATCTGGGCCTGCAGCCAGGTAATGCTGTCATGATGTGCGGCGGTCAGGCCGGTTGCCGGCAGAAGCAGTAGGCTCTGGTCGATGATGTCACCGACTCCCAGTTTGGGAAACTGCAGCGAGGGCAGCACTGTCAGCGTGCCGCTGGCTTCGAACAGGTTGACCCGGCTATCGCCAAACGTTTCGGTGCAGCCCTGCGGGCCGAACCGGCAAGGCTTCTGGGGGCTGATGCCCAGCGTAACCGAGGTTCGTTCCTGGGGCGCCCGGTGGTCGAATGCCACTAGCAGCGGATTGGCCTTGTCGATCGGCCAATCGGCAAACGCAGGAAAGCCGGGGCCAAAGCGGTAGCTGCGATCCGGGATGTGTTGCGCGCCCAGGCCCAGCCCCACGGCGGTAAACGGGCTCTTCAGCAAAGGCAGGCTGGTCTGGAACCGGATGGTGTCCAGCGAAATCTGTTTGCCATCGGCTTTTGCGCCGCTGATGCGCACGACCTGCCGGATCGACAGTGCGCCAGGGCCGACAATGCGGTAGCGGGTGAGGGCGGGAAAAACCCCTTGCCAGATGACGCGCTGTTCTCGCCGGAACTGCTCCTGAGGCGTGGCGAATACGTCGATCTGGCAGCCGGATTCGAGCACCATTGCGGCTACGGTGGGCGCAAGAGCGTTGTCCCAGGCGATGCCCTGGCCAACCTGATATGTCCAGCCGCTTGCCGGTACGCCGGGCAACTTGCGGCTCAGCGATTCCGCCTGCAATGTCCATTGCATCTGCTGGTCTGCCAACCTGCCGAGCGGGCTGGTGGCGAACAGAGGCGTGATTTTCTTGCCGCTGACCTGCCGGACATCGGCCAGCGAGCCGCCGGCGCCAATCCTGTATTCGTATTGTGGCTGCCCCTGGTGATAGGTTTTCAGCCAGATGTCGTCGCGTTCGGTCACTACCCGGCATTCCCAGCCAGGTGCCAGCGCCTGTTCATCCAACCCTGCGGCATACCCGGTCGGGCCGATGGTCGAAACAAGCAGCAAAATCACGGCGCGCGCTGCATGGTGCATTGGGGGTGTTCTCCAGGTCGGTGGTTGCTGGTCTGTCTCAGCCCAGCATGAATGCGGTTTGATGGGTTTGCCGGCAAAAGGTTGCATCGCAGGCGGGCGGTTGCGACGCATTTTAGGGTATGGCCGCCGGCTTGGCCAAAGTTGTATCACCAACGATTGATCTGCCTGGGCGAATGCCTTGTCTGGAGCGGCTTTCCGCCCGATTGCCGGTTATACTTGCCGCTGTGGATTCAATCATGAAGGGGCGTACGAACATGCTGGAAATCCTGTTTGGATTGGCGACGATATTCATTTTGCTGGCAGCAGCCATCGTGGTCTGGAAGCTGGGGCAGCTGACCGCTTCGCAAGAATCGCTGGCGGTGGGGGTCGAGCAATCGCTGGAAGAAAAGCACCGGATCATGCTGGCCGATATCCACGAGGCGTTGGCCGCATTTTCCGAGCGGATCGGCCGCACCGAGGCGGATCATGGCGAACGCTTGCGTGCCGTGATGACTGACACCAGCGAACGGTTACGCAGTGTCGTGGTCAACGAGCTGCAGCTTGCCCGGCAGCAGATGCAGGCTACCGAGATGTCGCAGGCCGGGCAGATGGCCGCCAACCGGGAGCAGTTGCTCAAGCAGCTGGGTGAGTTCTCGTCGTTGGTGCAAGGGCGGCTGGATGGCATGCGCGAAGAGCTGTTGACCCGGCTGCTTCAATATCTGGCCGAGCAGGGCAAGCTGCAGCAGGAAACGTTGCAGCTATCGCTGAAGATGACTTCCGAGCAACTGGTGCGCAGCATCGACCAGTTGACCATGGCGGTTGATGGCCGGCTGGAGCAGATCAGCGGCAAGGTCAGCGAACGGCTGGACGAGGGATTCAAGAAAACCAACGAAACCTTCGCCAGTGTCATGGCCCGGCTGGCGGTCATCGACGAGGCGCAGAAGAAAATCGACGGCCTGACGACCAATGTGGTCAGCCTGCAGGAGCTGCTGGGTGACAAACGTTCCCGCGGTGCATTCGGCGAGGTGCAACTGGAGGCCTTGATCAGCAATGTGCTGCCTGCTTCGTTTTACCGGTTCCAGCAGACGCTTTCCAGCGGCGTCCGGGCTGACTGCGTGCTGGAGCTGCCTGAACCGACCGGCACCGTGGCAATCGATTCCAAGTTTCCGCTGGAAAACTATCACAAGATGTTTGCCTACGAGATCGGTAACCTGGAACGGGTCAGCGCCGAGAAAGCGTTCCGGCAGGATGTCAAAAAACACATCGACGCGATCGCCGACAAATACATCCTGCCCGGAGAAACCGCAGATGGCGCATTGATGTTTGTTCCGGCCGAGGCTGTGTTTGCCGAGATTCACGCCTATCATCCGGAGCTGGTGCAGCATGCCATGCAGCGCCGTGTGTGGATCGTTTCGCCGACCACTATGATGGCGGTGCTGAATACGGCGCGGGCGGTGATCAAGGATATTGAAACGCGTCGGCAGGTGCATATCATCAAGGACGCGCTGTCCAAGCTGGGCAAGGAGTTCAACCGCTTTGACCAGCGGATGAAGAAACTGGCCGACCATATCCGCATGGCTCATCAGGATGCAGAGGATGTGCAGATCACCAGCCAGAAAATTTCCCGGCGCTTCGAAGAGATCGAACATGTGCGTCTGGAGGGCGAGCCAGAAGCCGCAGCAGTGCTCAGCGCAGCAGAGCCCGTCTGATCCGGTTTCACCGGCGTGTCATCTGGATCGGCTAAGCTTGGCAGCCTTTGTCATGCATGGAGCTGCCTCGTGTCCGATCCAACCCTTTCCCCGCAGTCCTCGCAGGAAAGCCCGTACAAGGGAAAAACCGGCGTCGCTCGCATCATCAATGCAACCGGATATTCCTTGTCCGGACTGCGTGAGGCTTGGCGTTGCGAGGCTGCGTTCAGGCAACTGGTTCAACTGGCGGTGGCCGGTATCGCGCTGGCGATCTGGCTGCCAGTAGCGCCTTGGGGCAAGGCCATGCTGGTGGCCGTTCATCTGGTGTCGCTGATGGTTGAATTGCTCAATTCCGCCATCGAGGCTGCGGTGGATCATACTTCGCTGGCGCGTCACCAATTGGCCAAGCGGGCAAAGGACATGGGCAGTGCTGCCCAGTTTGTCAGCCTGGCCAATATCGTGACGGTATGGGTGTTGGTGCTGCTGCTGGGGCGTTGAGCAGGTGGGGCCGGCTGCGGCAGCCAACGGCCAGTGCAGTGCGCATCCGGCCGTGTCGGGCCGTCAGATCGCCTGTTCGTTGGTTTCGCCGGTACGGATGCGTACAACCTGTTCGACGGCCGTGACAAAAATCTTGCCATCACCGATCTTGCCGGTATTGGCTGCCTTGATGATGGCGTCGATAGCCGGTTCAACCTGAGGGTCGGCAACCACCAGCTCGATCTTGACCTTGGGCAGGAAATCCACCACGTATTCGGCGCCGCGATACAGCTCGGTGTGGCCCTTCTGCCGTCCGAATCCCTTGACTTCAGTAACTGTCAGTCCGGTGACGCCGATTTCCGACAGCGCTTCCCGCACTTCATCCAGCTTGAACGGTTTGATGATCGCTTCGATTTTTTTCATGAGTGTATTTCCATCTTGTGAATGCTGACCGGCACGAGTATAGCCGTTGCCGTAACGGCCGCAAACCTCGCCACCCCTGCTCCTCAAAAGCCAGGGGGGTATTTGCTGGTAATCGGGTAGCGCCAGTCCTTGCCAAACCCGCGGGGCGTGATCCGCACGCCGACCGGCGCCTGACGGCGTTTGTACTCGTTGATCCTGATCAGTCTGACTACCCGTCTGACATCCGCTTCACTGAAACCGGCGGCGATAATGTCTGCCGGCGACCGGTTGTCCTCGACATAGGCCTGCATGATTGCATCCAGCACCTCATAAGCGGGCAGCGAGTCCTGATCCGTCTGGTCCGGCCGCAGTTCGGCCGATGGCGGCCGGGTGATGATGCGCTCCGGTATCACCTGGCCCAGGCTGTTTCGGTAGCGTGACAGACGGTAAACCAGGGTCTTGGCGACGTCCTTGAGCACGGCAAATCCCCCGGCCATGTCGCCGTACAGCGTGGCATAGCCGACCGTCATTTCCGATTTGTTGCCTGTGGTCAACACCACCCGGCCGGTCTTGTTCGATAGCGCCATCAGCAAGGTTCCCCTTACCCTGGCCTGGATGTTTTCTTCGGTGGTGTCGACCGGCAAGCCGGCAAATTCAGCTTGCAAGGCGTTCAGAAAGCTATCGAACATCGGTCGGATGGGGATTTCGCTGTACTGGCAGCCCAGTGTGGCGATCATCTCCCGTGAATCGATCACACTGATGTCCGCCGTATACTGCGATGGCATCATCACCGCATGTACCCGGCCAGCCCCAAGCGCATCTACCGCAACGGCCAGGGTCAGTGCCGAATCAATGCCACCGGAGAGCCCCAGCAACACGCCCTTGAAGCCGTTCTTGCCGACGTAATCGCGCACACCGACGCACAGCGCCCGATATACGGCGGCTTCGATGGTAGTTTCATCGGTGCAATGCCCGCCGGTCCATCGGCCCTGGGCATAGTCAAAACAAGCCAAGGCATCGTCAAACTGCGGGAGAGTGGCCACCAAGGAGCCGTCGCTGTCGACCAGGAACGACCCCCCGTCGAAAACCAGCTCGTCCTGGCCACCGGTCAGATTGCAGTAGGCAATGGCCAGCCCGTTTTCCTGCGCACGTTGCTGCACGGCCTGGTGCCGGGCGCTGAGCTTGTCAATATGGAACGGCGACGCATTGGGTACGATCAGCAATTCGGCTCCTGCCTGCCTGGCCAGTCGTGCTGCCTCCGGTTGCCAGATATCTTCACAGATGGCCATGCCCACCTTGACGCCCGCAATGTCCACCACACAGGGTTCGGTGCCCGGGTCGAAGTAGCGTTTCTCGTCGAACACCTCGTTGTTTGGCAGGGAGAGCTTGTGGTAGATGGCGATGATTGCCCCATCGCGGATCAGCGCCGCCGCATTGTAACGGTGTTGCTGCTCTAGTACCGGGTAGCTAACCAGAACGGTGGTTCTGCCGACTTTGGCTGCAATCCTTTGCACTTGGGCTGAGCAGTCGGCATAAAACGCCGGGCGGAGCAGCAGGTCTTCGGGTGGATAGCCGCACAGCGCAAACTCAGGGGTGAGCAGCAAATCGGCACCAGCCTGCTGCGCCTGGTGTACCTGCCGGATGATCAGGTCGGCATTGCCTGCCAGATCGCCTACGGTCGGGTTGAACTGAGAAATTGCAAGTTTCATCGAGAGCTCCATCAGGGCGGTACAGTATCACGGGGTAGGGCGGCGCGATTATAGCCCGGAGACATCAGGCGATCGCACAATTCGGCCTCCTGTGTCGCGCTGGACCACTGATAAGTGATGCTGAAGTTGTCAGCCAAATGCGGATATCGCTTGCCGAAGTCGATGGTTTTCCTTATTCTTTTCCGTTAATCAAACGGTTGTTTGAATGCGTGCTGCCCCATACTCAAAGGTCGCGCGCCTGCTGCGTTGCCGCAGCCTTACCAGGGGGCCGGCAACTATTTCATTTTTCAAGTCATTACAGGGGAGATCAGAACCATGTCGTTGCCACAAAACATCCAGGAACTGTTTGCCGGAATGCCTGCCCGTCTGAAAGCGGCCGAGGCTGCAGACAAAAACAGCGTGTTCCATTTCGACCTGTCGGGTGAGGACGGTGGTCAGTACACCGTCAAACTGGAAAACGGCACATGCGCCGTCCAATCCGGTCTGGTTGGTGAGGCCAAGTGTGCCGTGAGCGCTACCGCAGCCGATTTCATGGACATTGAATTGGGCAAGCTGCGCCCGGAGATGGCGTTCATGCAGGGCAAGATCAAGATTTCCAACCTGCCTGAAATGATGACCTTCATGCAGCTGTTCACCAAGCTGGCGTGATTGCACGATCCGCGGCACTCGCCCGGCGATAAAAAAAACGCACCGTCACCGGTGCGTTTTTTCGTTAATCGAACCTGTCAGCACATGTGCTGACCCCCATTCATCGCCAGATTGGCGCCAGTCATGAAGGCTGCATCGTCCGAGGCGATAAAGTTCACCAGTGCAGCGATCTCTTCCGGCTTGCCGAGTCTTCCTACAGGAATGCCGGCAATGATCTGATTACGAACATCTTCCTTTACAGCCATGACCATTTCGGTGCCGATGTAGCCGGGCGAAATGGTATTCACGGTCACCCCTTTTTTCGCAACCTCCTGGGCCAGTGCCATCGTGAACCCATGTACCCCGGCTTTGGCTGCTGAATAGTTGGTTTGCCCGAACTGGCCCTTTTGCCCGTTGATGGACGAAATATTGACTATCCGTCCCCACCCTTGGTCACACATATCATCCAGAACCTGCCGGGTGACATTGAATACGCTGTCAAGGTTGGTTCGCAATACCGCATCCCAAGCCGATTTCTCCATCTTCTGCATCCGGCCATCGCGGGTGATGCCAGCATTGTTCACCAACACCGAAACCGGCCCGTGTTGTTCACGAATCTGCGCCACGGCGGCAGAGCAGGAGTCGAAATCGGACACATCACACTGCACGGCCGCCACATCTAGCCCTTCCGCTTGCATGTGAGCCAGCCAGCCTTCGTGTTTGCCCGGTGTGGTGTAGGTCGTGATTACCTTGAAGCCGGATTGGGCCAAACGCCTGCAGATCGCAGTGCCGATGCCACCCATTCCGCCGGTAACCAAAGCAATTTTCTGAGTCATCCATGTCTCCTTTTAATATGTCCGGTGCTGATTGCTACGTTTTCATGAATGCCACCCACCCGTCCGGATACCGGTTCCCGGTAACCTCGGGGTGGATGGCCGACCCGCGAAACTAGCAACGCCGAATTACATTTGTATGATGATCTCGCTGAGGCTAGTTCGCGCTGTCAGCCATGTCTATCCGGAGTTACCCGGACAGGATTCCACCTCATGCTTTCAGCATATCACGCCGCCTGCAGGATGAATTGCTCCTGGTCAACGAATTGACAGGTCGCGGCAAATGATGTCCGGGTCACCCCGCGAGCCGTTGAATCTCTGGCGCAGCCGATCCATACTGTCGTTGCAGGCCACGGTTCCGGGCCGCGGTCTGATGGCGGCCTTTTTGCGCTGGAGCTGGCGGCTGGCGTCGCACGACGATTTGCACAAGCCGAAAAAACAGACTTAAATTCAATATCGCTTCATTCCACCCACGGGAGCCTCTATGAACATGACAGTACGGCGTGCGATCGTACTGGCAGTGATTGTCGGCCTGCTTATTCCTTCTGCAGTGATCAGCTACTTCACCCTGCAGGGGCAACGGTCCACTCTGACCGAGCAGCTCAAGCGTGACCATTCCCGTTTGACCGATATCCTGATGCTTGGCATGCAGGAGCCACTATGGAATCTCAGTGCCGACTCTGGCATGCCGTTGTTGAATTCAATCATGGAAGACGAGCGGGTCGTGCGGGTGGTCGTGACCGACCCGGCTCTGGGCGTATTCCTGCAGGCCGAGCGCCCCGAGCGGCGGCGTGGCCAGGTATTCCAGCTGCGCAAAACGGTTGTCTATCAGGGCAGCGAAATCGGGCAGGTTATGGTGGAGATGGATTCCGGCATGCTGGAATCCATGCTGGCTGGAGATCGTAACAAGCTGTTGCTCACGGTCGGTGGCCAGTTGCTGGTGAGTCTGGTGTTGATCCTGGTGTTGATGCGGGCACGCATTATCCGGCCATTGTTGCGTTTGCAGCAGGATTCATCCAGATTGGCAACCCGTGAACTGGATCAGCCTTTTGTTTGGGATAGTGCGGACGAAATCGGCTCTCTTGGGCGAAGCCTGGAAACCACTCGGCAGTCGCTGCAGACCCTGTTCGGCGAGCTGGAAAACAAAAACCGCGCACTGGAGAGCGATATCGCCGTCAGGAAGCAGGTGGAGTACCAGCTGCGTGTCAGTGAGGAACGCTACCGCCGCTTGGTCGAATCGACCAAGGTCATTCCCTGGGAGGCCCAGTCGGGTAGCTGGAGATTCAGCTATGTCGGCCCGCAGGCAGAGTCCTTGTTGGGGTACCCTCTGTCGATGTGGTACCAGGAAGGATTTCTTACCTCGTACCTGCATCCTGATTACCGGCACATGGCCTACCAGATTTTCGGCGATACGCAGCCGGATCAGCCCGAGCGGGAATTCGAATGCAAGTTGCTGGCTGCTGACGGCAGGAATGTCTGGGTATCAATGGTGGCATCGGTATTGCCAGGCAAGAATGGCGAGAAGTTCTTGCAGGGGTATTTCATTGATATCAGCAGCCGCAAAAAAGTCGAGGAAGAGCTGATCCATTACCGCAATCATCTGGAGGACCTGGTGCAGGCGCGCACAGCCGAGCTGGCGTCGGCCAACAATGAATTGCAGGCCTTCAGTTATTCGGTATCCCACGACCTGCGGGCACCTTTACGGACCGTCGACGGGTTTGGCCAGGCGTTGGCAGAAGACTACGCAGACAAGCTGGATGATCAGGGGCGTGATTACATAAACCGGATGCGCCGGGCAACGCAGCGCATGGGCGAGTTGATCGACACCCTGTTGAATCTGGCCCGGCTGGCCCGCAGTGAAATGCACTGCGAAATCATCAGCCTGTCTTTGCTGGTGCAGACGGTTCTGGATGAGCTGAGGGCTGGAGAACCGGATCGCCAGATTGAAATCGCGGTGGCGCCGGATGTGTTTGTCAATGCCGATAGCAAGTTGCTGCGTTCTGCGGTGTACAACCTGTTGTCGAATGCCTGGAAATTCACCTCCAAGACCGCCGCTCCTCGAATCGAGTTTGGTGTCAAGGATAGTGCCGGGTCGCCGGTCTATTATGTGCGCGACAATGGCGTCGGCTTTGATATGGCGCTGTCCGGTAAACTGTTCGGTGCGTTCCAGCGGCTACACACCATTCATGAATTTGAAGGGGTGGGCGTTGGGCTGGCGACTGCACAACGGATCATCCATCGCCATCGAGGTGAAATCTGGGCCGAAGCCGAGCCTGGCCGTGGCGCGACGTTCTACTTTACCCTGGGGGCCAATCCGGGCGAGGGGGCGGGGTCGCCTCTCGATATGACCATCTGATCCCGGCTGTTGACAAGGCCCGCCAGCAGAGGCCCACGCGCCTTGCGCTGCCGTTGTCACGCAGCCGGGCGCTGGTTAAGCCCGGATGGAGGTCAGTCGACCAGTTGTTCCATGGTCAGCAGGAAGACAAACCCATCGCCGCCACTGGTTTCAAGCCAGGTAAACGGCAGCTCCGGAAATGCGGCTTCAAGTGCTTCGCGGTTATGGCCGATTTCAACAACCAGTACACCATGCGGGGTCAGGTGTTGTGGCGCCTGGCTCAGTATTTGCCTCACTGCATCCAGCCCGTCTTCACCCGAGGCGAGTGCCATTTCCGGCTCGGCCAGGTACTCTGCCGGCAGCGATGCCATCGATGGAGCGTTGACATAAGGCGGATTACTGATGATCAAGTCATACCGCCGCCCTTGCAGTCCGCTCCACAGGTCGGATTGCAGCAATGTGATCCGTTCCTGCATCCCGTAATCGACGATATTGCGTTCTGCCACGGCCAGTGCATCGGCTGACAGATCGGCTGCATCGATTTGCGCGTCGGGGAAGGTGTCTGCCATCAATATGGCCAGGCAACCGGAGCCGGTGCACAGATCCAGGGCTGAGTGAATCAGCTCCGGATATTCAACCCAGGGCTGCAGTTGTTGCTGTAACAGTTCGCCGATGAATGAGCGGGGCACGATCACCCGCTCGTCGACGTAGAAACGGTGTTCCCCCAGCCATGCCTCACGAGTGAGATATGCCGAAGGCTTTCGTTCGGATATCCGTCGCTGGAGCACTGCCAGAACGGCTTTTTTTTCATGCGGCAGCAGCCTGGCATCGAAAAATGGTTGCAGATGTGAGGGCTGCAGGTGGAGTGTGTGCAGGATCAGGTAGGCGGCGTCGTCATAGGCGTTGTCGGTGCCGTGGCCGTATGACAGCCCGGCAGCTTCAAACTGGCTGACGGCGAAACGTAGCAGGTCGCGCAGGGTGTGCAAATGGTCTTGAGCGGTAACGAACATGGGCTTTCTCCGGTTGGCGGGGCATTATATCAATGGTGCATCGCTCAGCGATGGCGCGATCGGGCAACGAACAAAACGGCGATGCATACCAGCGGCATGGCAAACCATTGCGCCTGACTGACGGCCTCGTCTGCCAGTAGCCAGCCCAGCAGCACTGCAACCGGTGGATTGACATAGGCATAGCTGCTGGCCAGCGCGGGTGATGCGTTGCGTAGCAGCCAGGCGAAGGCTGAATAGGCAATGACCGAGCCGAATAGTGCGAGGTAGAGCACGGCCAGTATGGCATCCTGCCCTGGCAGATGAGTCAGGCGTTCCCCCTTGATCAAGCCAAGTATCGCGAGCAGCGTCCCGGCGATCAGCATTTGTGTGGCGGCTGACATTGCCCCGTCGGGGAGGGCCAGTCGCGGGCTTAACGCCGATGCTACCGCCCAGGCGCAGGCAGCGATCAGCAGTAAGGCCGTACCGCCCGGGCTCGCCTGAAGTTGCTGGCTGGTGCTCAGCACCAGCATGCCACCCAGTCCCAGCGCAATGCCTATCCATTCCGATGGCGCTGGGCGATAACCAAGCAATCGGCTGAACCAGACCGTCAGCAGCGGCACGATGGCAACCACCATGGCGGCCATGCCTGACGATACCGATTGCTCGGCCCAGGTCACAGCACCGTTGCCGACGGTCAGCATCAGGAAACCGACCAGGGCTGCATTGGCCCATTCTTGCCGGGATGGTGACGGTTGCCCTCTCAGCCGCAGGGCGATGAACATGGCTCCGCCTGCGAGCAGAAAGCGTACTGCAGCCATCAATAGCGGGGGAATCTGTTCAACGCCGATGCGGATGGCCAGATAGGTTGAACCCCAGATCAGCCAGGTGCAGAGCAGGGTTGCCAGCATCAAAAAACGGTGAGAGTACATCTGAAGGCCGCGGTGACAATGGGGGAAAGTATAACGTAGTCACTGTCATTTCCGGCGCCGGTCTCGCATCTGGCCAAGGCTGTGTGTAAAATGGCCGGTTCTATTCCATTCATTTGAATACGCACGGTAGTTGACCCCTGCCTCGGGCAAGGTGGGTCGGCAGGCTGGCGATTTCGGAAAGCAAGCATGGCACGCTACGACGACATTCTCGAATTCGAACCGAACCTTAACGGCAGCGGCATGCGAATCGGCATCGTAATGAGCCGGTTCAATACCGACGTGTGCGAGGGCCTATTGTCCTCCTGCACTGCCAGGCTGGTTGAGCTGGGTGTGGCGCGGCAGGATATCCTGATCGCAACAGTGCCTGGAGCGCTGGAAATTCCGCTTACGCTCCAGCGGATGGCCGAGAGCGGCCGTTTTGATGGGTTGGTGGCACTGGGTGCGATCATTCGCGGCGAAACCTATCATTTTGAAGTGGTGTCAAACGAGTCGGCTTCGGGGGTGACTGCGGTTCAGCTGGAAACGGGGCTGCCGGTCGCCAACGCCATTCTGACCACTGAGGATGACGATCAGGCCCTGGCACGGATGCATGTCAAGGGGGCCGAGGCGGCGTCGGTGGTGCTGGAAATGATCAATCTGCTGAAGAAGCTGAAATAAATGAAAAGTGCGAGACGCAAGGCCCGCGAATTTGCGGTGCAGGGGTTGTATCAGTGGCAATTGACTCAGGACACCCCCGCCCATATCGAACAACATCTGGCCGAAACGCCTGGGTTTGGCAAGGCTGACATGTCTCTGTTCCGTACCGTAATGTATGGCGCAATCAAACATGGGGAACCCCTGCGCTCGGCCCTTGAGCCTTATCTGGCGCGTGGATGGAACGAGGTCAGCCCGGTGGAGCGTGGCGTGTTGCTGGCCGCTGCATACGAGCTGGTTCACATGCCGGAAACACCCTATCCGGTGATCATCAATGAAGCGATCGAACTGTCGCGTACGTTCGGCGGCAACGAGGGGCACAAGTTCATCAACGGCGTGCTGGACCGGTTTGTCGAACAGGCCCGTGCCACTGAGGTAGCCAGCACACGGGCTCAGCGTAGCCGCCCATAATCATGGCGAGCCGGGCATTCCGGCCGTATTCAGCCAGCTACCAGCAGTCCATAGCCCAGGTTGTACCAGCTGTGTACGGCGATGGGTGCCGCCAGCGAGCGGTAGCGCTCGTACAGATGGCCAAATACCAGTGATGGCCAGAACACCAGCAGGGCATGGGCCACATTGTGTTGCCAGAGGTGGGCTAGGGCGAAAAGGATGCTGGTGCTCAGGTTGGCCCGGCTGATCAGGCAGTCTGAAGGCTGACGTGCCAGTAGCCACTGCTGGACCCCCCCCCGAAACACTATTTCTTCCAGAGGTGGATAGATCAGTACAGCCAGTACCAGCGGCCATGGATCCAGCAGGTGGGCAGACAGATCGAAGGCCGGTCGGCCGGATGCCTGTCCGGCCACTGCCCAGGCAATCGGGCCAGCGACGATCGCCAACAGGAACGGGCGATCCAGCCAGAAGGGGGAGGTGTGGTCACTCGGCTGGATAGATTGAGGCATTGGGTAGCTGGCGGGCATTCCGGTGAAGCGCCCGTGTTCCTGAATGAAGCACCTGAACAAAGCTCTGTCCGGGCATCTCCAGCAGGTCGACCAGTTCGCGCGAAAACTGCAGGTCGTCAGCATGGCTGTGCAGTGGCCAGGCGCGGCGTTCGATCAGCAGTACATAGAGCGATCGGTCAGAAAAGTACTGCACGGCCTTGCAGGCCAGCCAGGCACGGCGTATCGAGGGATGTTCGGCCAGTTGCGCCTGCAGCCTGGTGATCTGTGCCGGGCGCAAATCGTGTGGCAGCAGCGTGTCGCTGACACTGACTGACAGCCTCTCAGCCAATGCCCGGTCTTCCAGTGCGGCCCGTTCGCATGCCGCCTGGTAATAGTTTTCCGCCTGTGCGTGGCGACCGTTGCGCTGCAGGAAATCATAAGCCAGCCGGCAGGCCGGGATGATGGCTTTCGGATCGTGACGCATCGCGGCTTCCAGCATGCCCAGCCCTCGCTCGTCGTTTTCCTGCAACAACAGGCGGCCAGCCGCGAAGTTGCTGGCTGGATGTTCCGGATGCTGGGCCAGTATTTCCAGATACAGGCTACGGGCCGCCTCGGCGCTTTCCAGTTCCTCCGTCAGATGGGCCCGCCTGTAGGCATCGTCCAGCTCAATGCTGCCGCTTTCGGCCTGCTGGCGCAGCGTGGTGAGGCGTTCACGAGCCTGGCGTAGCTGTTGGTGGCGCGTTTGCCATTGGGCCGCAATGCGCTTGCACCAGGCTTTATCCAGCTGTGACTGCAGGGTTGCCAACAGGGTTGGTAACAGCGCTTGGGCAGCACTTTGTGTGGGAGGGCGTGGCTGTGTCGGAAAGGCTCCGATATGCTCTAGCCGTTCGCGCAATGCGGGCGGATAGGTGCATTCGCCAGCCGGCTGATTGATTGCATCATGCAGCCAGCGCGCACAGGGTGCCTCAGTCAGCCCGGCTGTCAGCACGGTCTGCAGATGGGCGTGCGGAGTGATGTCCGGGGTGGCCAGACGGTCTGCCATGTTCAGTAACTTCGGCCAGTAGTCCTCATCCAGAAAGTGCTGCTGCAGGAACGCCAGGATCATGCCTTCGGCGCAGGCCTCCTGCCCGGCCAGCCGTACTGTCGCCTGATCCGCATCGAACGCCATCTGGCGCGCCAGCGGCTGGGTATTGACCAGCAGAAGGGGGGCAAAGCGCCCCACCAGGCCAGCCAGCCATTGCTGTGACCAGCGATGACTGAGGCTGAGCGAATCCAGTAGCTGTTGCCAGAAGAGGCGCTGGCGAAACACGGCCCGCCGGAAAGCGCTCTGGCAGGGCGCGATCATGGCCAGTTCCTGGCTGGCCAATGCGGCGAATTGCTTGGGTGACAGGCCCTGAAGCAGCGGCAGCCCGATCACCAGTCCGTACTGGAACGGGCCGCTCAACCCCAGCGGCGCGTGCTGGCGCAAGGCAAGCTGGTACTGGTCGGTGAGCCAGACCCGGTCGATCGGGCTGGTCATTGCCAACCGTTTGCGTATTTTGTCCAGAAAGCGGAACAGGTCGGGAGCCTGATGGCGATCCAGACGCACACCCTGCGGCTGTGGATGGCTCACCCAGAACATCTGCCGGCCCAGTGCTGCGGCGGTCAGCAAAGCGAGGCCGTTCACCCAGAGCGAATGCTCTGCCACCTGATGCCCAATCCATAACAACACTGCAGTCAGCCCTAGCCAGCAGGCAGGCAGGCAGATCCAGGCAAGCAAGGTCAGTATCGCCACCCTGCAGCGGTAGCGCAGCGGATGTTCTGCCGCCTCGATTTCGCGCCGTGCGGCAATCGCAAGTAATGGGCCGGAGAAAGAAGATGAGTGGGAGTAGCTATTCATTCACAAAAATGATAACGCTGTTAACTTTGAGTATCGATCCGGGTTGGATGTTGTTGACGGCTGCAAGTTTCATGGCCATGCCTGCCGTGGCGTAAAATGCGCACATTTCCGGTCTGGCAGATTGATTAAGGATAGCCTGATGTTTACAGCTTTTGACCATTTGATGATGGCACACGCACTGCGTCAGGCCGAACAGAGTTTGTATATTACCAGCCCGAACCCGCGGGTCGGCTGTGTGCTGGTGCATGGCGAGCAGGTGATTGGTGAGGGCGCAACCCAGCCGGCAGGTTGTGACCATGCCGAAATCCAGGCCTTGAAGGACTGTCATGCCCGAGAACTGACGGCGGATGGCGCCACGGCTTATGTCACGCTGGAGCCTTGCAGCCATTTCGGCCGTACGCCACCATGCGCCGATGCATTGCTCAGGGCGGGCGTTCGTCGGGTGGTGGTGGCCATGATCGACCCTAATCCACTGGTGGCGGGCAAAGGCGTGGCGCTGCTGCGGCAGCAGGGGGTCGAGGTTGCCACCGGTTTGCTGGCCGAACAGGCGCGGGAGCTGAATCTCGGTTTTGCCTCTCGCATGGAGCGGGGCCGGCCCTGGGTGCGACTGAAACTGGCAGCCAGTGTGGATGGCAAAACGGCTCTGGCCAATGGCGTTGCGAAATGGATAACCGGCGTGGCGGCCCGTACTGACGTTCATCACTGGCGTGCCCGCAGTTGCGCCATCCTGACCGGCAGTGGCACGATTCTGGCCGATGATCCTGAGTTGAACGTACGGTTGGTGGACACACCGCGCCAGCCGCTGCGAGTAGTGATCGACTCGCAATTGCGCACCCCTGCTCATGCAAGAATTGCCACGCCGGGAACCCTCTTTGTGTGCGCGGCGGCTGCGCAGCCCCGTGCTGATGCCCTGCAGTTGCGTGGCTGTGAAGTGCGGGTGCTGGAAGACCAGTCAGGACGGGTCGATCTGGCGGCCTTGATGCCGGTTCTGGCGCAATACGGCTGCAATGAGCTGATGGTCGAATCCGGGGCAGGGCTGGCTGGCGCCCTGCTGCAGCAAGGCCTGGTGGATGAGCTGTTGCTGTACCAGGCGACGGTGTTGCTGGGTAGCGGGGCTCGTGGGCTGGTTGAACTCCCCAACCTGACCGACATGACGCAGCGGATTGAGCTGCGCCTGCACGATCTGCGGCAGGTTGGCCAAGATATCCGCACCATTTACCGGCTGTGACGAGCAGGCCACTCCAGCCTCGGACAACAGCGCCTATAATTCGGCTTTTCCATTGGTAGAAAGACGTATTCCATGTTTACCGGCATCATCCAGACGCTTGGCCACATTTCCCATCTTGAAGCGCGAGGGGGCGATGTCCGGCTGACCATCCAGGCTCCGGGGCTGGATTTTTTCGATGTCCAGCCGGGCGACAGCATTGCCTGTAACGGTGTATGCCTGACCGCAGTCGAGCTGCATGGCAGCAGCTTTGTAGTGGATGTCTCGTGTGAATCGCTCCGCTGCACTGTCGGGCTGGATCAGCTTGGCAATGAACTGAATCTGGAAAAGGCGCTCCGATTGGCCGACCGATTGGGCGGTCATCTGGTGTCGGGTCATGTCGATGGCATCGGCGAGGTCATCCGGTTCGAACCGGTAGGCGACTGCCACGAATTGGTCGTAGCCGCCCCGTCGCATCTTTCCCGGTATATTGCTGCCAAGGGGTCAGTCACCCTCAACGGAGTCAGCCTGACTACCAATCGGGTTGACGGTGACCAGTTCAGCATCAACCTGATTCCCCACACCCTGCTGCAGACGACCCTCAACCGGCTTCAGACCGGTAGCCGTGTCAATCTGGAAGTCGACCTGATCGCCCGTTATGTCGAGCGGATTCTTGCAGCGTCCAACGATGCCTAGATTGACATTGATTTCAAAGGATAAATAGTCGTCTTGTGGTCTTTGGTGGGCTAATGTAGTCCACCATAATCTACGGTATTTGACGGTAAGCAATGCGGTATACTTCGTGTACCGCATCTGGTTTACCGTCATGCTCTCCGATACCAAGCTCAGAACGCTCAAGCCCAAAGACAAGGCCTTCAAACTCGCTGACTACGATGGCTTGTACATTTACGTGACCCCTACGGGCGGTCGCTCATGGCGGTTTGACTACCGCTATCAAGGGAAGAGATATACCCAGACACTGGGTAAGTATCCTGATGTGTCGCTG
>CAZBWH010000053.1:0-14396 GCA_964495595.1 uncultured Burkholderiales bacterium
CTTCAGTGATGTCATGGCAATAACATAATGTAAATCAACATCATGAAAGAGCCATGCTGCTGGCGTTGATTTTTGCAATCAGAATTTGCGATTAGATTTACTGCTCTAGAGTTTTTATGGTTATCACAGGTTCACAGGATTGGGCCAAACAAGACAACCCGCGCCAATGGTACTGCCACTAGCCAGGTTGCCACGTCCAGACGAGATGAAGGAGACACAAACATGAGCAGCAGTTCCCTGAACTGGGCCGCGATCGAAGCCGATCCGCGGTTCCAGAATCTGCATCGGCGCAAGTCACGGTTTTTGTGGGGCTTGATGGCGTTTTCGGTGTTTTATTATTTCTTGCTGCCGGTTGGCGCAGCGTATTACCAGGAGCTGTTCAAAACCAGGGTGTGGGGCCCGGTAAACGTCGGGCTGCTGTTTGCGCTGTCCGAGTTCATCGTCGCCTGGAGTATCGCGGTGATCTATTCCCGACGCGCCAACCGCGAGTTTGATGTCCTGGCAGCCGAAATCATCGCCAACGCCCACCAGATCGGAGGCCGCAAATGAAGCGCATCCAGTTGACCTTTCTGCCGCTGCTGCTGACGCTGGCCGGCCAGCCAGCGCTGGCGGCCGAAGCCGGTGCGGTTGCGCCGGAATATCGTTTCCTGACCTTTGCCGTGTTCGGCGCCATCATCGGCCTGACCATGTTTGTCACCTACATGGCTGCCAAACGGGTACACAGCGCGTCGGACTTTTACACCGCCGGCGGCGGCATCTCCGGCATCCAGAACGGCTGGGCGATTGCCGGCGATTATCTGTCGGCGGCATCGTTCCTCGGTATTGCCGGCCTGATTTCGCTGTATGGTTACGATGGCTTCATGTATTCGGTCGGCTGGCTGGTGGCCTATATCACCGTGCTGCTGGTGATTGCCGAGCCGTGCCGCAATATCGGCAAATACACGCTGGCCGACATTCTCGCCTACCGCAACAATCCGAAAGCCACCCGTATCGTTGGAGCGCTGTCGGTGATCACCGTTTCCACTTTCTACCTGACGGCGCAGATGGTCGGCGGTGGCGTGCTGGTGAAAACGCTGATCGGCATCGATTACGAAATTTCGGTGATCACGGTCGGCGTGTTGATGCTGGCCTATGTGTTGTTCGGCGGCATGGTCGCCACCACCTGGGTGCAGATCATCAAGGCGGTGTTGCTGGTTACGGCATCGATTGTGCTGGTGATCACCGTCTGGGCACCGTATGGCTTCAGCCTGCCGGGTTTCCTCGAATCGGTGGTGGGTGATGCCAAGGTCCAGGCACAGGTGGCCAAGCTGCTGGGCGATCCGGCGAAGAATCTGTCTGCAGCCGAGCTGGGGCAACGTTTCCTTGAGCCGGGGCTGTTCTTCAAGGATCCGCTGGATCAGGTGTCGCTGGGTCTGGCGCTGGTATTCGGCACCGCCGGCCTGCCACACATCCTGATGCGTTTCTTCACCGTGCCGACCGCACAGGAAGCACGCAAATCGGTGATCTGGGCGATGGCGATCATCGGCGGTTTCTACGTGCTGACGCTGTTCCTCGGCATGGGTTCGGCGATCAAGGTCGGCTCGTCCGCCATCGCTGCAGTCGACAAGGGCGGTAACATGGCGGCCCCGCTGCTGGCGCAGTACATCGGCGGCGGTGCGGATTCAATGATGGGCAACTTCATGCTGGCATTCGTTGCGGCCGTGGCGTTTGCCACCATCGTAGCGGTGGTAGCGGGCCTGGTGCTTGCGGCAGCTTCGGCAATGGCACATGACCTGTATGTCGGCGTGATCCGCGGCGAACACGTAACCCCGGCCGAGCAGGTGACCGCGGCGCGTATCTCGACCGTGATTGTCGGCGCGCTGGCGATCACCATCGGTATCGCGGCCAAGGGCCAGAACGTGGCGCACCTGGTAGCGCTGGCGTTCGCGGTCGCTGCATCAGCCAACCTGCCGTGTGTACTGCTGACGCTGTACTGGAAGAAGTGCAACACCGGCGGCATCGTGGCAGGCATGATCATCGGCACCTTTACCGCGATTTCGCTGGTAATGGTCAGCCCGAACATGACCTACCCGGAAAAAGTACGCAAGGACGCGATCAAGGCGCTGGAAGGCTCTCCGGCCACCCCAGCCACGCCCGCGGTAGAAGCCAGGCCGGCAGAGTACTTCTTCTCCGACATCATCGCGGTGGGCAAAGGTTCGGTAAAAGCCAAGCCGGCCGAAGCCGAAAAACCAGCCCAGCCGGGACTGATCGAGAAAATCGCTCTGGCCGAGCAGGCACTGCCATCGATCACGGATGCAGCAGACAAAACCAAAGCCGAAAAAGCACTCGACAAGCTGAAGAAGGACAAGATCAAGGCCGAGGATGACCTGAAGAAAGTCGAGGGCCAGACCACCAGCATGGCGGGTCTCAGTGAACCCTGGTTCAAGCTGAAGAATCCGGGATTGATCTCGATCCCGCTGGGATTCCTGGCAGTGATCATCGGCTCGCTGCTGTACCGTGACCGCCGTGCAGAAGAGATGTGGGAAGAGCTGTACGTTCGCCAGAACACAGGCATCGGCGCCGCCAAGGCTGCCGCCCATTAACCGTAGCACCCTCCCCTGCTCGCCAGGGGAGGGGTTATCCCCCAGCCGGTTGCCGCAGCCGGTTTAGCGATAGCCCACGACTGACAGACCAATCAAGGAGACTCTCATGGCTACTCTGGATTCGATCCTCAAGGAAACCCGCATTTTCGAACCTGCCGAAGAATTCCGCCGCAAGGCCACCATTTCCGGCATGGACGCCTACAACCGGTTGTGCGAACAGGCCAACGAACATTACGCCGGCTTCTGGGGCGAGCAGGCCCGCGAACAGATCACCTGGAAAAAAATGTTCACCCGGGTGCTGGACGAATCGAATGCACCATTTTTCAAATGGTTCGACGATGGCGAGCTGAATGTCTCGTACAACTGCATCGACCGCCACCTGGCCCAGCTGGCCAACAAGATCGCCATCATTTTTGAAGCCGACGACGGGGCCGTCACCTGCGTCACCTATGCCGAGCTGTACCGCCGGGTCTGCCAGTTTGCCAACGGACTGAGCAGCCTGGGAGTGAGCAAGGGTGACCGGGTCGTGATCTACATGCCGATGAGCATTGAAGCCGTAGTCGCGATGCAGGCCTGTGCCCGCATCGGCGCCATTCATTCGGTCGTGTTCGGCGGCTTTTCGGCCAAATCGCTGCAGGAACGGATCGGCGACGCCAAAGCGCGGCTGCTGATTACCGCCAACGAAGGCATGCGCGGCGGCAAGGCGGTGCCGCTCAAATCGGTGACCGACGAAGCATTCGCCCTGGGGGGCTGCGACAGCGTCGAAAAAGTGGTGGTCTACCAACGCACCAACAACGGCTGCACCCAATGGAACGAGCAGCGCGACATCTGGTGGCACAAGCTGACCGAAGGTCAGAAAGAAGAATGCGAGCCGACTTGGGTCAATGCCGAAGACCCGCTGTTCATCCTCTACACATCCGGCTCGACCGGCAAGCCCAAAGGCGTACAGCACAGCTCCGCCGGCTACCTGCTCGGCGCAATCAACACCATGTTGTGGACCTTCGACTACAAACCGAACGACATCTTCTGGTGTACGGCCGATGTGGGCTGGACCACTGGCCACACTTATGTCACTTACGGCCCGCTGGCCGTCGGTGCCACCCAGCTGATTTTCGAAGGCGTGCCGACCTACCCGGATGCCGGCCGCTTCTGGAAAATGATCGAACGTCACAAAGTCACCACCTTCTACACTGCACCGACGGCAATCCGCTCACTGATCAAACTTGGCGCCGATCTGCCGAATCAATACGATCTATCCAGCCTGCGTCTGCTGGGCACCGTGGGCGAGCCGATCAATCCTGAGGCCTGGATCTGGTATTACGAAACCGTCGGCAAGAAACGCTGCCCGATCGTCGACACCTGGTGGCAAACCGAAACCGGCAGCCACATGATCACCCCCATGCCGGGCGCCGTAGCGACCAAGCCGGGCTCCTGCACCCTGCCGGTGCCCGGCATCATCATGGACATCGTCGACGAATCCGGTGCACCGGTTGAGCCGGGCAAAGGCGGCTTTCTGGTAGTGAAAAAGCCGTGGCCATCCATGGTGCGCACCATCTGGGGAGATGACGATCGTTTCAAAAAAACCTACTTCCCGGAAGAATTCAATGGCAAGTACTACATGGCCGGCGATTCGGCGCACCGGGACGAAAATGGCTATTTCTGGATCATGGGCCGGGTCGACGATGTATTGAACGTGTCGGGTCACCGCCTCGGCACGATGGAAATCGAATCAGCGCTGGTCGCCAATCCGCTGGTTGCCGAAGCCGCCGTAGTCGGCAAACCGCATGAAGTAAAAGGTGAAGCAGTGGTCGCTTTCGTTGTACTGAAACAAACGCCGGCCACGGCAGAGGAAGCTAAGAAAATCGCCCAAAACCTGCGTGAATGGGTCAGCCACCAGATCGGCGCGCTGGCAAGGCCGGAAGAAATCCGCTTCGGCGAAAACCTGCCCAAAACCCGCTCCGGCAAAATCATGCGCCGCCTGCTGCGCTCACTGGCCAAAGGCGAGCAGATCACCCAGGATGTCTCGACCCTTGAAAACCCGGCGATCCTGCAGCAATTGCAAGAGGCCGTGAACTGACCATACCGCTCAGGCCGTCACCACCCGGCCGAGCCCCGTTTCTCCTCACACCCTGTCGTGTGTTGCGTGCAGTTGCAAGGCTGCACGCTTTTTTATTTGCGCAAGCCAAAAAAAACGGGCCACACGGCCCGTTTTTTTCAGCAAGCCAGAATTACTTCTTGGCTTCTTCTGCCTTGGGTGCTTCTGCTTTTTCTTCAGCCTTCTTGGCTTTCTTGTGCTTTTTAACGGCTTTCTTCGGTGCGTCAGCCTTGGCTTCAGCCTTCGGTGCGTCAGCAGCCGGGGCAGCGGCATCAGCAGCCACGGCAGTGAACGAAACAGCAGCAAACGCTGCAGCGATCAGAGCAGACAACAATTTCGACATGTTTTTCCCTTAGATAAACAGTTTTTTGAAATTCGACGACACGAACACTCGTGGTCGCCTGCCGCAAAGCGGCAGATGAGATTAATGCCCCGCCCGCGCTTTGGTTGACATGCCGGAAATATTTTTTGCTTTCGCCCGGCGATGGCGCAAAAAAGCCGCTGACCCGCAGCGGCTGTAGCCTTGCATACGACCCTGTGGCGGCAATCAGCCCTTGCTGACCTCGACCTGGGTTTCCACCTTCTGACGCAAGCGGATATGCAGCTCGCGCAGCTGCTTCTCATCCACCTCGTTCGGGGCATTGGTCAGCAGACACTGGGCACGCTGGGTTTTCGGGAAAGCGATCACGTCGCGGATCGACTCGGCGCCGGTCATCAGCGTCACCAGACGGTCCAGACCGAAAGCCAGGCCACCGTGCGGCGGCGCACCGTATTTCAGGTTGTCGAGCAGGAAGCCGAACTTGTTCTGCGCCTCTTCAGCGCCGATATTCAGCGCATCGAACACCTTGCTTTGTACGTCAGCGCGGTGGATACGCACCGAGCCGCCACCGATTTCCCAACCGTTGAGCACCATGTCGTAAGCACGTGCGCGGCAGGCGCCCGGATTGCTGACCAGCATGTCTTCGTGGCCCGGTTTCGGGCTGGTGAACGGGTGATGGCAAGCGGTCCAGCGGCTGTCTTCTTCGTCGTGTTCGAACATCGGGAAGTCAACCACCCACAGCGGACGCCATTCCTTGACGAAATAGCCGCCGGCTTCGCCTTTTTCGTGGCCGACTTTCAGACGCAGCGCGCCGATGGCTTCGTTGACCACTTTCAGCTTGTCGGCACCGAAGAAAATCAGGTCGCCGTTTTCTGCGCCGGTACGCTCCAGCACTGCTTTCAGCGCGGTTTCAGTCAGATTCTTGACGATTGGCGACTGCAGGCCGGTTTCGTTCGGCTGAGTCTTGTCGTTAACCTTGATGTAGGCCAGACCCTTGGCGCCGTAGATGCCGACAAACTGGGTATAGGCGTCGATTTCAGAACGCGACAGCGCTGCGCCGCCAGGAATGCGCAGACCCACCACGCGGCCACCTTCCATGTTCGCGGCGCCGCTGAATACCTTGAACGGCACTTCCTTCATCACGTCGGTCAGTTCGGTGAATTTCAGCGATACACGCAGATCCGGCTTGTCCGAACCGTAGTAGAACATCGCGTCGTCGTAGCTCATGCGCGGGAACTTGCCCAGATCCACGCCGATCGCTTCCTTGAACACGTGCACCGCCATCGATTCGGTGATGTCCATGATCTGTTCTTCGTTGAGGAACGATGTCTCCAGGTCGATCTGGGTGAATTCCGGCTGACGGTCGGCACGCAGGTCTTCGTCACGGAAACATTTGGTGATCTGGTAGTAACGGTCGAAACCGGCGACCATCAGCAACTGTTTGAACAACTGCGGCGATTGCGGCAATGCGAAGAACTGGCCGCTGTGTACGCGCGACGGCACCAGGTAGTCACGTGCGCCTTCCGGCGTCGAGCGGGTCAGCATCGGCGTTTCGATATCGATGAAGCCAAGGCTGTCCAGATAGTTGCGGATCAGCATGGCGACGCGATAGCGCAGGCGCATGTTTTTCTGCATTGCCGGGCGACGCAGGTCCATTACGCGATGAGTCAGACGGGTGTTTTCCGACAGGTTTTCGTCGTCCATCATGAACGGCGGGGTTTCCGACGGGTTCAGCACTTCGATCTGTTTCGCCAGCACTTCAATCGCGCCGGAAACCAGGTTCTTGTTAACGGTGCCTTCCGGACGGTTGCGCACCAGACCGCTGATCTGGATCACGAACTCGTTGCGCAGGCTGTCTGCGGTCTCGAATGCCTCTTTGGTATCCGGATCGACCACCACCTGCACCAAACCTTCACGGTCGCGCAAATCGATGAAAATCACCCCGCCGTGATCGCGGCGGCGATGCACCCAGCCTTGCAGGGTAACGGTTTGGCCCAGGTATTGGGTGTCGATGAGACCACAGTAGTTTGTACGCATGATATGGATTCTGAAGATGGTTTTGATGATTGACTAACGCCGGCCGCCCAAGACGGCCGGTCAGGGATGAATGTCTGCCTGATCCTGGTAATACTTGTCTGCGGACGGCGCCACCACCCCCATCGAGATGATGTATTTCAGCGCATCGTCAACCGACATTTCCAGCTCGACCACCTCTTTCTTCGGCAGCATCAAGAAAAATCCCGAGGTCGGGTTGGGTGTGGTCGGCACATAAACGCTGACAAACTCGCCCTGCAGGTACTTCGCTACTTCGCCGCCAGGTGTGCCGGTCTGGAAGGCAATGGTCCAGCACCCCTGGCGTGGGTATTGTATCAGCAGCGCCTTGCGAAACGCCTCGCCGCTGCTGGAGAACAGGGTATCGGAAACCTGCTTGACGCTGTAGTAGATCGACTTGACGATCGGAATCCGCGCCAGTACGCCTTCCCAGAAACGTACCATGCGCTGGCCCAGGATATTGGCCGTCGCCAGCCCGGTCAGGAACACGATCAGCACGGTCAGGATCGTGCCGATGCCCGGTACATGAAACCCGAACAGTTCTTTGGGCTGCAGGCTGTGCGGCAGCAGCTGCAGGCTCTGATCCATGGTGCCAATCAGCGCCTGCAGAACCCAGACCGTGATGCCAAGTGGCACCCAGATCAACAGACCGGTAATGAAGTAGCGTTTCATCAGTCAGCGCCGAGCCTCAATGGCAGGCACAGCTACCGCCACAAGGCGTAGCGACCGGTGCCGGCTCGCTCTTCGCCGCGCCGCCGCCCTTGAAATCGGTGGCATACCAGCCAGACCCCTTCAGCTGGAATCCGGCAGCGCTCAGTGCCTTGTTGAATGTCGGCTGCTGGCATTGCGGACAATCGGTCAACGGATCGTCACTCATTTTCTGCAGCACCTCCTGCTGATGGCCACAGCTGACGCAGCGATATTCGTAGATTGGCATGATTATTCTCCTCACGACAGGCAGAAAACGGCAGGAACCGCCATGCCGGCTTACCGGCGACCGCCCTGCAACAAAACGGGCAAGTATAGCATCGGCCAGGTATTTTCCGGCCTGATGACAGGAAACTTTATATCGGGTCAGCCTGCGGCGAATCAAGAGTTACCGTACGGGCAAAAAACCGCTGAATGACCGCCGGATCGCGGGTTTTCAGCATGGGCGGCAGGCTTTTCCAGATTCGGGCGCCATAAGGTTTGTCTACCAGGCGCGGATCGCAGATCATCAATACGCCCTGATCCCGTTCATCCCGGATCAACCGGCCTGCGCCCTGCTTCAGCGTAATTGCCGCGCGCGGCAGCTGGAACTCCATGAACGGATTGCGGCCTGCTTTGCTCATCTGTTCGACACGGGCCGCCAACACCGGGTCGTCTGGCGGGGCAAACGGCAGCTTGTCGATCACCACCAGTTGCAGGGACTCACCACGCACATCCACCCCCTCCCAGAAAGTCTGGCTGGCCACCAGAACGGCATGTGGCGAAGCGCGGAATCGCTCCAGCAGCTCGGTCCGCGAGCCCTCGCCTTGCAGCAACAGAGGGTAGCCGATCTGCTCGCGCTCGAATCGCACCTTGAGCAGATCGTAGGCCTCGCGCATTGCCCGCAGGCTGGTAAACAACAGAAAGGCCCTGCCCTGGCTAGCCAGCAGGGCCGGCCAGGCCTCTTCGATCACAGCACGGGTATGATCAGATCCATTAGGCGCGGGCATCACTCGCGGCACATACAGCAACGCCTGTCGCCGGTAATCGAACGGGCTGTCCCAACACGCCGTCAACGCGTCATCCAGCCCCAGTTCGGCACAGAAGTGGCGAAAGTCACCGTCAACAGCCAAGGTGGCCGAGGTAAAAATCCAGGCTTTGGCAGTGCCCTCCACCTGCTTGCGGAACAGGCTGTCTATCGCCAGCGGCGTCCGGTGCAATTGCAGGCCGTGGCTGAACACCTCCAGCCAGCGCACCCAGTCCGGATCTCCCGCCTGCTGCCAGCGTCGCAACTGGGCCAGCCAGTCGGCAGCCCTTTCCTGGCAGCGCTGCAATCCTTCGCTGCGTTCGGCCTGGCTGGCAAGCAGCGTCTCCAGATCTGCCAGTCTGGCTTCCAGCTCCTGCAATGCCGGACCAAACATGAGGTGCTGCTCCAGCTGACAGGCCGGTAGCCTGAGCGAGTCCTGCTCGAAAGTCAGGCGCAAGTCCTTGGCCGATTTTTCGAGCTTGCCGCAGCCCTCGGGCAGTGGGGCAAAGTCCTTGGCTCCGAGCAGCGCCTCGGCGCGGCTGTCTCGAGCCAGCTCCAGCAACTGGCCACTGCCCAGATGTTCGCCCAGAAAGGTCGTTGCCACTTCGGGCAACTGATGGGCTTCGTCGAAGATCACCGTATTGCAGGCCGGCAACAGTTCGCCGGCGCCTTCGTCGCGCAGCAGCAGATCGGCAAAGAACAGATGATGATTGACCACGACCAGGTCGGCCGCCAGCGCCTCCTTGCGCGCCTGCAGCACAAAGCACTCCTTGTTGAAGGGGCAGTCGCCACCCAGGCAGTTGTCGCGGGTTGAAGTGACCTGGCTCCAGATGGCCGAATCCTCTGGCACCCCCGCACAGGTGCTTTTGTCACCTGACCGGGAAATTCGCGCAAAGCTGGCAATCTTCTGCAGGTGACGCACGTCATCGCGCGAATGCAGACGCCCTTCCTGCTGGGTGCGTTCCAGATGGTACTGGCAGATGTAATTGGCGCGCCCCTTGAGCAACGCCACGGTGACCGGCGCCTTGAGCGCCTGGCGTACCGTGGGCAGGTCGCGGTTGAACAACTGATCCTGCAGCGTCTTGGTGCCGGTGGAGACGATCACCTTGCCGCCCGACAACAGGGCCGGGACCAGGTACGCAAACGTCTTGCCAGTGCCGGTACCAGCTTCGACCACCAGCTTGCTGCACTGGTCAATGGCTTGCGCAATGGCCTCGGCCATCGCCACTTGCTGGGGTCGGGGCTGATAGCCGGGAATGCCCTGTGCAAGCCAGCCATCCGGGGCAAAAGCGGCCTGGATATTGGCCATGATCACACCTGAGAAAAGCAGTCAGTCTATCACCGGCAGATGTCATTCGCTCGGTGTTGGCGATTCAACGGCTGCCTCCTATAGTGAAACACACTCACGCTTCAGGACGGACGGCATGGAAACCGATTTGCGGGCAATGGCGCATATCAACGAAGAGATCAAGGCCGTGATCACCATGTCGTTCATGATCAATCTCACTGCCCTGAACGCGATTGTCATGTCCAAGCGACACAATGCCCGTTCCGGTTTTGCCGTGGTCAGTAACGAGGTACGGGTATTCAGCGGCGACCTGAACCAGATAATGGAGCGCCTGCGCGGCGATGTTGCACAAGTGATGCAACATGCCGCCAGTCTGCACAAGCTGCGCAAGCTGCACCACCTGATGCAACTGGCGGGCAGCAAGATGCAGCAGAATGGCCAGCAGATGCCCGCACAGGCCGCGCTACGTGGCGAAACGGCCTTGGCGCAAACCTGGAAAACCTTTTCCCGCGAAACCTGCAAACTCGAAGCTGCCGTAGACGATGCGATCAAGAGTTGCGAGATGGGTATTTTCCTGTCGGTGCAAGCCAAGATCGAAGCAGCCTACAGCCGGCATGCGGCCGGAGAATTCATGGAGGTTGCCGACCAGTTTGCCGAAAAAGTCGCAACCGAGATCGACTACCTTTACAAAATCAGACAACTGGCCAGGGATAGCCGCAATGAAAAAGCTGCAAGTCATCTACAAGGAAGGTGATCACCAGTGGGCCGTAGTGGCCCGCGACCCGGAAAAGCCGGGCTTCATCATCGACACCAATGAATACCTGATCGCCAGCGGCGACAATTACCTGCTGTGCGATCCGGGCGGCATGGAGGTGTTTCCGGCAGTGTTTTCCGCCGTCAGCGCCCAGTTTGATGCCCGCAAGATTTCGATGCTGTTTGCTTCGCACCAGGATCCGGACATCATTTCCTCACTCAGTCTGTGGCTGAATTTCAATCCCGACATCAAATGCTATCTGTCGTGGCTGTGGTCGGGGTTCGTGCCGCACTTTGGCGGTGACGGTGAAACGTTCGTCAAGATTCCAGACCCAGGCATGGAGATCGAACACGGCAATCTGCGCTTGCAGGCGATCCCGGCGCACTACCTGCACTCGTCCGGCAATTTCAACCTGTACGATCCGAAAGCCCGAATCCTGTTCTCGGGCGATATCGGCGCGGCACTGCAGCCACCGGGCGAAGACTATCTGTTCGTAGAAGATTTCGACAGCCACATCCGCTACGCAGAGGGCTTTCACAAGCGCTGGATGGGGTCGAACGAGGCCAAGAACCAGTGGTGCGAGCGCGTGTCACGGCTCGACATCGACATGCTGTGCCCGCAACATGGCGCCATTTTCCGTGGCGCCGATGTCAAGCGGTTCATCGACTGGCTGTACGCACTGCGGGTTGGCCAGTTGCACGAGTAACCCCCCCCCGGCAGCCTTGTTCAGTCAGCGGCAGTGCTCCAGCACTGCCCGCACCATCTGCGGCGACACATCGCGCCGTTCGCCTAACCGGGTCAGACGATGTTTTTCCAGTTGGGCACACACGGCGTCTATCGCCGCATCCCCCAGCTGGTAATCGGCCAGCGTCACCGCCAAGCCCATCTGCACGAAAAAAGCGCGGGTTCGGGCAATTGCCTGGTCGATCAGCGTATCGTCCGGGCTCCCGGTCAATCCCCACACCCGCTGCGCGTACTGGCGCAGTTTGTCCCGCTTGGCTTCACGCCGGGCCTGCAACATCGACGGCAACACGATCGCCAGCGAGCGGGCGTGGTCAATGCCGTACAGCGCCGTCAACTCATGCCCGACCAGATGGGTCGACCAGTCCTGCGGCACACCACAGCCGATCAGTCCATTTAGTGCCAGATTGGCCGCCCACATCAGATTGCCCCGCGCCCCGATGTCCGCTTCGTCCGGCGAGGGCTCTGCCAGCAAGCGCGGGCCCGTCTCGATCAGCGACAGTAGCAACCCCTCTGCCAGGCGATCCTGAACCAGTGCATCCACCGGGTAAGTCAGATATTGCTCCAGCACATGCACAAAGGCATCGACCACACCATTGGCCAACTGCCGCAGAGGCAGGCTGCGGGTCACCTCGGGATCGAGCACGGCAAAACGCGGCTGCACCTTGTCATTCATGAATGACAGCTTGTCGGCCGTCTGCCGGCGAGTGATCACCGCGCCATTGTTTGATTCCGAGCCGGTTGCCGGCAAGGTGAGCACGCAGCCCAGCGGCAGGGCCGATTCAACCGGCGCCCGGCGGGCCAGGATATCCCAAGGCTCTCCGTCGAAGGGCACGGCAGCAGCGACAAACTTGCTCCCGTCAATCACCGAGCCACCGCCCACCGCCAGCAAGAAGCCCACCTGTTCGCGCCGCGCCAGCACCACCGCATCCATCAGCGTTTCATACGAGGGATTGGGCTCGATGCCGCCAAACTCCACCACGCGATGCGCCGCCAGGCTGTCGCGAACCTGCCGGTAGACGCCGTTGCGATGAACACTCCCCGAACCGTACAGCAGCAGCACAGGCTGATCGGCCGGCACCCAATTGCCTGCCTGGCCGGTCTGGCCGCTACCAAAGATGATCCGGGTAGGATTGGCATAGGAAAAAGAAAACATGACATCGCCCTAAAAAAGTTGAATGCTTAACGTTACAACGATTTTATAATTAGAGCTATTGGCCTGAATTCCGGGCTGCCCTATTCATCAGTAACTAGCGACTGGACTGCACTGCAATGAGCCTGCGTGACTGTAAGTTGATCGACCTGCCCAAAATCGAGGATCGCCGCGGCAACCTCACTTTTGTCGAAGCAGGCCGGCATATCCCGTTCGACATCCGGCGGGTGTATTACCTGTACGACGTTCCCGGCGGCGCCGAACGCGGCGGCCACGCCCACAAGGAACTGCACCAGTTGATGATTGCCATGTCCGGCAGCTTTGATGTCCTGCTTGACGATGGCCACACCAAGTTCAAGTTCCATCTCAACCGCTCGTATTATGGCCTGTACATCCCGCCGATGATGTGGCGCGAGATCGACAATTTCTCATCCGGGTCGGTGTGCATGGTGCTGGCTTCGGATTTCTATTCAGAATCAGACTACTACCGCGACTACGCCACCTTCCTGAGCGACGTGCGAAAAGGAGCCTGAGCATGCACGTTCCCTTTCTTGACCTGAAGGCCGGCTATCTGACCCAGCAGCCGGCGTTTGACGATGCCTACCGGCGGGTAATGGATTCCGGCTGGTACATTCTGGGCAATGAACTGACTGCATTCGAGCAGGAATTTGCCGCATTCTGCCAGGCGCCGCACTGTATCGGCGTAGCCAACGGACTGGACGCCCTGACACTTATTCTGAAGGCGATGGATATCGGCCCGGGCGATGAAGTCATTGTGCCTGCCAACACATTCATCGCCACCTGGCTGGCCGTATCGTATGCCGGCGCCACGCCGGTGGCCGTCGATCCACTGGCCGACACCTTCAACCTCAATCCGGCACAGGTGGCCAGTGCCATGACTCCGCGCACCAAAGCCATCATGCCGGTGCACCTGTATGGCCAGACCGCCGACATGGACCCGATCCTGGCGCTGGCCCGGCAGCACGGACTGAAAGTTATCGAGGACGCCGCGCAAGCCCACGGCAGCGAATACCATGGCCGCCGGGCCGGCAGCCTGGGAGATGCCGCCGCATTCAGCTTCTATCCTGGCAAGAATCTTGGCGCATTCGGCGACGGTGGCGCAGTAACCACCACCGATGCGACACTGGCCGACCGCATCCGCTGTCTGCGCAACTACGGCTCGAAAATCAAATACCAGCATCTGGAACAAGGCATCAATTCACGGCTGGACGAATTGCAGGCTGCGTTCCTGCGGGTCAAGCTGGCCAGGCTGGACGCCGACAATCAACGACGGCGCGACATTGCCTCACGCTACCTTGCCGGGCTGGCCGATTGCGGCCTGAACCTGCCACAGGTGCCCGACTGGGCGTTACCGGTCTGGCACCTGTTCGTCGTGACCACCGATACCCGCGACGAACTCGCTACCCGGCTCAAGGCAGAAGGCATCGACACCATGATTCACTACCCGGTGCCGCCCCACCTCCAGCCGGCCTACCTGAGCAAGCCGCACGGCACCCCGGCTTCGGATCTGAGTGCCAGCATGGCCGCCCGCCTGCTCAGTCTGCCGATCAGCCCGTGGCACAGTGATGAACAGATCCAGTACGTAATCGACACCCTCAAGAGGCTGGCCGGGCGTTAACCGCCAGACCAGCGACATCACGGCCCGGCCCCTGCCGGGCCTGCACATATACCCCGAAC
>CAZBWH010000053.1:14406-22506 GCA_964495595.1 uncultured Burkholderiales bacterium
CAACAAGATACACCCGACCGCCATCATTGAAGGAGATGTGGCGCTGGGCGAAGACAATGAAATCGGCCCTTACACCGTCATCTACGGACCGACCCGGATCGGCAACAACAACCTGATCGGGCCGCACGTGACCATCGGCACACCAGGCCAGGATACCCGCACCCCGCGCTACGATGCCAGCGCCTGCCGGATCGAAATCGGCAACGACAATATCATCCGAGAATACACTGCAATCCAGAAGCCGTGCTACCGGGAGGCCACCCGGATCGGTAATTCAGTCTACCTGATGCAGGGCGTACACGTGCCTCACGACGCCATTATCGAAGACCATGTAGTGATCACCCCGCTAGTCGTCATGGGCGGAATCGTTCATGTGCTGGAAGGGGCCAATCTGGCGATTGGCACCACGGTTCATCAATACTCGGTGATCGGCCAGTATGCCATCGTTGGCATGGGGGCGCCCCTGACCAAAAACCTGCGGCCATTCAGCCGCTACGTGCCGGGCAAGCCACTGTCCGTCAACCACTATGCGATCCGCAAATACGGGCTGGAAGCACTGACGGAAGAAATCGAAGCCTACGTACTGCAACATCGCGCTCCAGACAGCCCCCGGCTGCAGCAGATCGTCGACCACTACCAGCAATTGCACCTGGCATCTGGCCGGCCGGAGTATTGAGCCAGGAGTAACTGCAGCCCCCGCTGACAAAACGCGGGCATAAAAAAACCGGAGCCAGGCTCCGGTTTTTTTATTGCTCAGCCACTGATTCAGGCAGCCTTGGTTTCACCCTTGGCAAAGAAGCTGGCGATATACAGCAACAAGCCGATCAGGAACATCACACCGGTAATCTCACGCAGCCAGTAGAACAGCGTGACCTGCTCCTGTGCCACCATGAACGGCATCGGGCTTTCCGACACTCGTTGCAGCCACACCTGCAGGATACCTGCGGCGGTCAGGAACAGGGTAATGAACACCATCGAGATGGTCATCAGCCAGAACGCCCACATTTCCATTACTTGCGCACGTTCCGAGTTGGCGGCACGACCGCGCAGCACCGGCATGGCGTAAGAGATGATGCACAGCACAACCATTGCATACGCACCGTAGAACGCCATGTGGCCGTGAGCCGCAGTGATCTGGGTGCCGTGGGTGTAGTAGTTGACCGGAGCCAGAGTGTGCAGGAAGCCCCAGACGCCTGCACCGAGGAACGACATGACACCAGTTCCCAAAGCCCACAGGGTAGCAGCCTTGTTCGGGTGTTCACGACGACGGCGGTTGACCATATTGAAGGCAAACACAGTCATCATGAAGAACGGAATCGGCTCCAGGGCGGAGAACACGCTACCCCACCACTGCCAGTATTCCGGTGTGCCAATCCAGAAGTAGTGGTGACCAGTACCGATGATGCCGGTGATCAGGGTCATGGCGATGATCACATACAGCCATTTCTCGATCACTTCGCGGTCGACACCCGTTACCTTGATCAACACGAACGCCAGCAGCGCACCGAGAATCAGCTCCCAGACCCCTTCCACCCACAGATGCACCACCCACCACCAGAAGTACTTGTCCAGCACCACGTTGTGCGGGTTGTAGAACGAGAACAGGAAGAAAATCGCCAGACCCCACAGACCGAGCAACAGCACTAAGCTGATACTGGTCTTGCGCCCCGCCAGCACAGTCATGCTGATGTTGAACAGGAATACCAGGGCAACAATCACGATCCCAACCTTGGTCACCAGCGGCTGCTCGAGAAACTCGCGGCCCATGGTTTCCAGCAGATCGTTGCCAGTCAGCTTGGCCAGCGTGGCATAGGGCAAGGCCAGATAACCGACGATAGTCAAAGCACCAGCCACCAGGAATACCCAGAACATCAGCCAGGCGAGTTTCGGACTGTACAACTCCCTTTCCGACTCCTCGGGAACCATGTAGTACGCAGCCCCCATGAAGCCGAACAGCAGCCAAACGATCAGCAGGTTGGTATGGACCATACGGGCCACATTGAACGGAATTTCCGGAAACAGGAAATCCCCCCAGACGTACTGCAGCCCCATGATCAGGCCAAACAGTACCTGACCGAGAAAGAGGCCGATCGCCGCGATGAAATAAGGCTTCGCGACAGCCTGTGATTTATATTGCATAGCAACAGTCTCCTAAGCGCTTGAATTCAAACCATAACCAGATCAACCCTGGACATTGGGCGGCCAATTATTGGTATTGATTTCGGAGGTGAACTTGAGGAACTGCGCGATATCTTCCAGTTCCTCATCGGTCAGATTGAATTGCGGCATGCTGCGACGGCCGGGAATTCCCTCTACCGGGCGGCTCTTGATGAAGCCCTTGATGGCTTCGGTACTGTTGCCGAAACGTTTGTAGACATTACCCAGCTCGGGGGCGAAATAAGCCCCCTCACCCAGCAAGGTGTGACACCCGATACAATTTCGTGTCTCCCAGATTTTCTTGCCCCGCACGACAGAGTCCGTCATGTTGGCCCGATTATCGCGCTTGGGCAGCGCTTGCATCGAATCAAACGTCAACGCGACGAACAGCAGGAAGAAAAACACCGCCCCGCCATAGAAAATGTTTCGCGCGGTCGACTTCGTGAACGCTGAACTCATTTCATTGCACCCCTTTCCTGAAAAAACCCACCATTTATTGATTGAAAAATTTGATGACCCGAACCGGCCTTACCGCCTGCTGACCAGCCAAGGGTGGGAACCGGAGCAATTGTTGGCAAACAACCGCTGCAACACATTGACATTCATCAAGCGACCATCCGGGGCCTTCGGCCTATCCTGTCAAAATTGAGCCAAATCAGGAAATGATCAGAAGTAAAACGTCCAACCAAGCAGCCCTGACGAATCCGCGCCGGCACCTTCGCGGGTACGTGACAACTCCAGCCGGATCGCCTGATTGCGAGCAACCTGCCAGCGCTGGTTAAGCTCCAGACTCCCGCGCAGCTGTCGATCCCCGGCCAGATAGCGCCAGCGCCCCCCTTGCAGTTGCAGTCGCCAGGCAGAAGAAATATCGGCCAGCATGCCAGCACTCATCCCCATGCCAGCCGCATAGCCTTTATGCAAGCGATTGCTGGCCAACAAATGGTTGTCCAGAAAAAGATAGCCCAGCACCCCCCGGTCAAACGCCAGCCCCGGCCCGCCCTGTAGCTCAGCGGCCAGTGGCTCTTCACCAGAGGCGGAAGTAAACCGGCGCGCACCGAATCGAACCCGCCATGACTTGCCTCCCAGCAAAGGCCGGCGTGGCGTCAGCGACTGAATGTCAACCGGGGTGAAATAATGCAGCCTCGCGCGCTGCCCCTCGCGCAGCCGAACCGCCAGATCAAAAAACTGCAACGCCGCCCCGCGCGTAAATCCCGCCTCAGCATCCAGCAGATCGTGGTAGGCCGGGCGCAATCGCAGCTCAGCAACGGTCTGCCCCGCCACACGGCCCGCAGCCAGATGCACCCGCCCGGACAAATGCCCCTCCTCCGGCCTGACAGCAGGCACAGCCGGCAAGTCGGAGACAACCGATGGCTCAAGGCTGCGGGCCAGCAACAGCGCCCGGCTGCGGGCATTGAATTCGCGCTCGCTAAGCGTCGAGCCCGGCTGCAAATAGGTCAGCTGCAGATCGGCCAGCTCCAGCAGCCGCCCGCGTTGCGCAGGATCGGCAACCGAGGCGGTCAGCTCGCTGGCAGAAAGCCGGCCATGCGCCAGCGAATCAACCAGCGCCAGCTCGTCGCCAGACAGCCCGGCTGAGCGATGCTGGATCAGGCTGGCATTGCTGGGGCGATAGGTCACGCTCTTGAGCAGCCCCGGGGCCTCGACCATGGCACGCACCGTGTCGGCAGGAATGGCATGCCAGACGAACTGGTCGGTCAACGCCAGCGACGGGCGCGCCACATCCAGCAGCGACAGCAAATGATAAGCGCAGTTTTCATCAAAAAAGTAGTAATCGAACCGTACCTGCCCCAGCTCCCACACATGCTCCAGAATCCGCTCGATTTCTGCCTGGGTCAGATCAAGCCGGTACTCCCAGACATCGCGATTTTCAAGATCACTGTATTCCGCCACCTTGCGGTAGTAAGGCGAACTGGCAAATACCCCCGGATAAAGCCCGGCCAGGCCCTTGAAGGCAAAGGTAATGCCATCCCCCGGATTACCTTGGGCGGCATAGCTGATGGTATAGGCCAGCAGACGATCCTGGTCACTCTGGCCAACAGCATCGACCCGGAACATGGTGTGTCCGTACATTGATGCCGGGCTGCTGAGATAGCCGGTCGGAAAAACCAGCGTTAAACCGGCGGGATTCATCGCTCCACGCCAGCTTGCGTAACGGTCGCAACGCTGGCGCGGCAACCTGCCATCAAACCCGAGCTGCTCATCCAGCCAGCGAAAACGCGCGATGAAGCGACACTGCGGATGCTGCCCGGCAGAAGCAGAGGGCTCGGCAAGAAAAGACGCCAACGTCGCGTCCAGCTCTGCCTGGGCGTTTTTACTGCCATCTTCAGCAAGAAAGAACCCGGGGTCATCCGCCAGGCTACGGCGGTAACCAGTCAACGGATGGCGTTTGTAATGCAGCAGATTCCGCCACACAGGCGAATCGGCCAATTGCCGTTCGCGCGCCAGTTGCTGTAACTCAGCCACATAACCGGCGTGCACAGGCATCGCCCAGCCCAAGCCGATCGCCCAGCAAACCAACGAAGCAATGCGCGACCACATGCGAAGCCACCTGGAAATACGAAAAAAAACCCAGCGCACGGGCACTGGGCTTGGTAACCGAAACGCCAGACAATCAGATCTGGGCGCTGTAGCGTGCCAGCGTTGCGTCCTGGGCCAGAACCTCGCGCAGGTTGCGCATGACGTCCTGAGCCGACAGCATGTCCGCATTGTAAATACGGGCAAAATGGTCTTTGGTGGCACGGAAGAAGGCAGCCTTGTCAGCACCGTCGATCTGGATCAGGCTGGCCAGCGCATCCAGGCTCTCACCCTGACCGGCCGACATGTCACGTGCCAGCTTGTTCATATTGCCTTCGATGTAAGCTGCCGTTTTCCAGTTGGACCTTACCACGCCATCCTGGGTACAACCCAGCGTGCCGGAAGAAATACCGAAGGTCTGGTTGGCCGAAGTGCCATTGGTCGTCACAGCAAGGATTTGGGGGCCGACGCCGCTCTTGCCGTCAAACACCTTCGAGCCCAGACCGCAGCCACCTACGTTGTCGGCTGCCGCAAACGAAGCAGCTCCCATCAATGCAACTGCTACCAGAATTTTCTTGCTCATCGTCAATCTCCATCTAGATAGGATTCGGTACATTCGTCCGATGCCATGCTTGCCAGCACGGCCCGTCGGAACGGTGGTTGCAAGCACACCGTCGACAGACACTATAGCAATTGAAAAGCAGGGTTTGCCAACTAAAGATCATCGTTGGCGCTGTGCTACACTCAGCCCGCTATAGCGATTTGAACTGTTTCGGCCACCTATTGGCGCCCATGCCGCAAAGAAATCAACATGGAATACTTCCCTATTTTCTGCAACATACGTGAACAATCCTGCCTGGTAGTCGGCGGTGGCGAAGTCGCTGCACGCAAGGCTGGTCTGCTGGCTCGTGCCGGAGCCAGGCTGACCGTTGTGGCACCGGCATTGTGTGCCGAGCTGCAAGCAGAGGTGGACGCCGGGCGGCTCCAGCATCTGACGGCGAGATTCGAGCCGGCGCATATGGACGATGCGGTGCTGGTGATTGCGGCCACAGACGACCAGACGGTCAATCAGCACGTTGCCGCTGAGGCGCGCCGGCGCAAGCTGCCGGTCAATGTGGTCGATCAGCCAAAGCTGTGCAGCTTCATTATGCCGGCAATCATCGACCGGTCACCGGTGGTGATTGCCGTTTCCACCGGCGGTGGTGTGCCGGTGCTGGCGCGATTGATCCGTGGCAAGCTGGAAACCATGATCCCATCCACCTACGGCGATCTGGCTCGGCTGGCTACGGAGTTCCGCGACCGGGTCAAGGCGCGCTTCAGCAACACTCAGGCGCGACGGATTTTCTGGGAAGACACCTTGCAGGGGCCGATTGCCGAGCGGGTGTTTGCCGGACAAGTGGAGCCTGCCCGTGCGGCGCTGGAAAAGGCGCTGGCCGACGCGGACGAACGGCAGATGTCAC
The DNA here is from genome assembly GCA_964495595.1 of uncultured Burkholderiales bacterium. Lineage (GTDB taxonomy): Bacteria > Pseudomonadota > Gammaproteobacteria > Burkholderiales > SCOH01 > CALMFQ01. The sequence goes on from CAZBWH010000053.1 coordinate 20,556, forward strand.
GCGGCGAGGTGTATCTGGTGGGCGGCGGCCCGGGCAACCCGGATCTGCTGACCTTTCGCGCCCTCCGGCTGATGCAGCAGGCCGATGTGGTGTGTTACGACGCGCTGGTTGCGCCTGCGATCGTCGACCTGTGCCGGCGCGATGCGGAACGGATTTACGTCGGCAAGCAGAGCAGCAATCACGCCCTGCCGCAGGAAGACATCAATTTGCTGCTGGTGCGGCTGGCCGAGCAAGGCAAGCGGGTGTTGCGGCTCAAAGGGGGTGATCCGTTCATTTTCGGCCGTGGGGGCGAAGAGATCGAAACCCTGGCCGAGCGTGGCATTCCGTTTGAGGTGGTTCCCGGCATTACATCGGCGCAAGGAGCATCCAGCTACGCCGGCATTCCGCTGACCCACCGCGATCATGCGCAGTCCTGCGTGTTCGTCACCGGCCATCGCCGTGAAGACAGCCCGGACCTGAACTGGAACATGCTGGTCAGCCCGGATCAGACCGTGGTGATCTACATGGGGGTGGCGCAACTGGAGGACATCTGCGCCAAGCTGATCGGACATGGCCGTGATCCGGCCACGGCAGCAGCCATTGTCGAGCGTGCCACCACGCCAGAACAGCGGGTATTCGTCAGCACGCTGGCACAGTTGCCGCAAACCGCCCGGCACAACCAAGTCAAGGCGCCCGCACTGATTGTGGTGGGCAACGTGGTCAACCTGCACGGCAAACTGGACTGGTTCGGCAACGCCCAGCACGTCTGATACAGACGGGTACGGAGTCCGACACGCCCCGCACCCTTGCGTCTGCCAGACTTACGGCGGGGTTTCGTCCCGCTTTTCAACCGAGCCGGTCTGAATGAAGCGATCGGCATCCAGCGCCGATTCCATCGGCACCTCCTCCATCGGCATGTGGCCGACGCCGTCGTAAAACTTGTACTGCGCCTGCGGCAATACCTGCAGCCAGCGCATGGCAATCGACAGCGGCACCCAGGGGTCTTCCTTGCCCCACAGCAGAAGAGTCGGCATTTTCAGCTTGTCCATCCCGACACTGTCCTGCCTGGCCCCCTCGATCATGGACCGGAACACCTGCAGGGCGGCGGGACGGTTGCCAGGGCGTAACGCCAACTCATGATACCGGTCAATCAGTTCATCGGTGACCAATGCCTGATTACCAAACAGCCGGCGCACATTGGTTGCCACCAAAGCACGTGGCGTGTACTGGGTGCCGATACTGTCGGCCCCCGGCCAGTTGGCCATTCTCACCACCCAAGGCACATCCTGCTGAAATGCCGGGGCATCGAGCAGGATCAGTCGATCAACCCGCTCAGGATGCTGCAGCGCATAATTCCAAGCGATATACCCCCCCAGCGAATTGCCTGCCAGCGCGATCTTTTCACTGACACCAAGCCGCACCAACAACTGCTCCAGCACATGTGCGTACCCCTGGGCATCGTACCGTCCGCTAGCCATCGGGCCAGTCAGACCGAATGCGGGAACATCGAAGCGGATGATGCGGTACTTGTCACCGAGATAGGTTTGCCAGCCATCCCAGGTGTGCAGCGATGACACAATGCCATGCACCAGCACCAGCGGTCTGCCGCTACCCTGATCGCGGTAATGGACCAGCGTGCCATCGATATCAATGAACCGGGAATGCGAGTTGGTGTACTTCTGCTTCAGGGTTTCCAGCGGAATATCCGGAGTGTTCAGCGTCTGACATCCGGTAAGCGGAATGCCGACCATGCCAATCAACAGGGCTGTCAGCAACATCCTCATCCAGGCAAGCCAGCCTACGCGCTGGCAGGCAGCCGGTCTGGCTTGAGGCTGATCTGCTGCGCCAGCGGGAGAAACGGTCCCTATTTGCGCGTTTTTTTGCTGCACAGGCCCGCCATGCGCCTTGAGAACGGTCAAATCTGTCCTCGTTTTCCCACTCGGCTCGCTACGATCGCTCAAGTCCGACAGGC
>CAZBWH010000054.1:0-3527 GCA_964495595.1 uncultured Burkholderiales bacterium
TTCCAGTGCCACCCGTTCCAGTGCCACCCGTTCCAGTGCCACCCGTTCCAGTGCCGCCCGTTCCAGTCCCACCCGTTCCAGTGCCGCCCGTTCCAGTCCCACCCGTTCCAGTCCCACCCGTTCCAGTCCCACCCGTTCCAGTCCCGCCTGTGCCGCTGCCGCCATTGAGCGTCGTGATCAGCGTGGTCAGGGTGCCACCCTGACTGACGGTGCTGACCAGTTGGCTGAGGGGGATGTTGGCGCTGGCCAGGCTGGCTCCGAGGGTGTCGAGGAACTTGTCCATCGGGTTGTTCGGGTTGCCGGCTTCCAGATTGCCGGTGAAATAGTCTCCCAGACCGGTATTGCCGGCCGCACCCTGCAGCAGGGCCAGCTGGCTGTTGAGCGTGGTTTGTGCCTGTGCCAGTGCGGCGGTGGTGATCTTGGCCGACACTGCGCTGTTGAACGTGGCGAAGTAAGTGGCCGGATCAGCCGCCACGGCTTGCGCCAGCGCCATTTCAGTCAGCGGCGAGATATTGGCCACGCTGCTGCTGGCAGTGCTGGCGACTGCCGAGTGCAGTTTCAGCAGATTGTTCTGGCCGTTGACCTGCCCGCCAGTAATTTCCAGAACGCACGGGCCGGTTTCATTGGCCAAGGTGATGCTGTAAGCGCCATTGGCTGCTGTGGTGGCGGTGCTGGAGCCGGACGAGCATTTCATCGCCACGGCGGCACCGCTGATTGGCTTGCCCGTAGCGGCAACGCCACTGACGGTTTTGCTGGTTGTCGTGCTGGGTGGCGGAGCGTCGTTGCTGGATGAATCGTCGTTACAGGCCGAAATGAATACGCTGGCACCCAGCATCAGGCTCAGGGGCAGGATTCGGAAAGAGGTATGCATCAAGAGATTCCTTTCTGTGTGTTTGAAGAGGTCATGACCGAATGTGGTTTGAAGGCGGGAACATCATCCCGCACTCGCTGCGTCGCGGGCGGCCCATGCTGGAAAAGGGAATGCATGCAAAGCCCGCGATAATCGGGCGCACTGGTCAAGGTCTGGCGGCCTTGGCGCGGCTGCTTCTTGTTGCTGTCAAGTCCATGCTAGCCCCGCAGGCGTGTTTTGCCTAGGTGGATTTGCACCGGCTGCGCCGGGCGGGGGCGGGGTGTTGCGCCGTGGCGACAGGGCGCTGTGCAGTATAATCGGCAGCCTGATCGTTCCGCTGGTTTGTCGATGCCTGATTCTGCTTCCCTGCAAAATGCCCTGCAGATACTTCGCCATGTTTTTGGCTACGCTGCGTTTCGTGGCCGGCAGGCCGAGATCATCGAGCAGGTGGCCAGCGGCGGCGATGCGCTGGTGCTGATGCCTACTGGTGGCGGTAAATCCCTGTGTTACCAGATTCCTGCCTTGCTGCGCCCTGGTTGTGGCGTAGTGGTGTCTCCGCTGATTGCGCTGATGCAGGATCAGGTGGCGGCTTTGCGCCAGGCGGGGGTCGAGGCGGCATTTCTCAATTCCACCCTGTCGGCGGTGGAGGCGGCCGAAGTGGAGCGCAGTCTGCTCAATGGCAGCCTGAAACTGCTGTACGTGGCGCCGGAGCGGCTGGTCAATCCGCGTTGTCTTGGCCTGCTGGCAAGCAGCAAGATTGCGCTGTTTGCCATCGACGAGGCGCATTGCGTGTCGCAATGGGGGCACGATTTCCGCCCGGAATACATCCAGCTGTCGGTGCTGGCCGAGCAGTTCCCGGCCGTGCCACGCATCGCGCTCACCGCTACCGCGGATCAGCAGACGCGCGACGAAATCGCTGAACGGCTGCAGCTGCAAGCCGCACCGGTATTCCTTTCCAGCTTTGATCGGCCGAACATCCGCTACACCGTGGTGGAGAAAGACAACCCGCGCAAGCAACTGCTGCATTTCCTGCGCAATAACCACGTCGGCGCCTCCGGCATCGTTTATTGCCTCAGCCGCAAAAAGGTCGACGAAACTGCCAGATGGCTGAAAGAGCAGGGCATCAAGTCGCTGCCCTACCACGCCGGCATGGATGCCGACAGCCGCAGCCAGCATCAGGCCCGCTTTCTGCGCGAAGACGGGCTGGTGATGGTGGCCACGGTGGCGTTCGGCATGGGCATCGACAAGCCAGACGTTCGCTTTGTCGCGCATCTGGATTTGCCGAAAAGCCTGGAAGGGTATTACCAGGAAACCGGCCGCGCCGGCCGTGATGGCCTGCCAAGCGATGCGTGGATGGTGTACGGCCTACAGGATGTGGTGCTGCTGCGCGAAATGATCGAGCAATCGACCGCGCCGGACGAAATCAAGCGCATCGAGCGGCAAAAGCTGGATTCGATGCTCGGCTACTGCGAAGCGCCGCAATGCCGGCGCCAGATTCTGCTCAACTATTTCGGTGAAGCCAGCCAGCCGTGTGGCAACTGCGACATCTGCCTTGCCCCGCCGCAGCGCTGGGATGCTTCGCTGCCGGTACAAAAGGCCATGTCGACCATCTACCGCAGTGGCCAGCGCTACGGCGCCACCCACCTGATCGACATCCTGCTGGGCAAATCGACACCGAAAATCCGCGAATGCGGCCACGACCATCTCAGCACCTACGGCATTGGCAAGGATCTGAGCGAGTCGCAGTGGCGTTCCACCTTGCGGCAACTGGTAGCCACCGGCATCCTGGACGTCAACGCCCACGGCGGCCTGCAGCTTACCGATGCTTGCCGGCCGATCCTGCGCGGCGAGCAGAGCGTGCAGTTGCGGCGAGTGACCGAGCAGGCCAAGTCCAGCGCCAGCAGCAAATCCCCGCTCACATTCGCCAACGATGCCGACCGTGAGCTCTGGGCCGCGTTGCGCCAATGCCGCAGCCGGCTGGCCGAAGAACAGAATGTTCCCGCCTACGTCATCTTTGCCGACGCCACCTTGCAGCAGATGCTGGAAAAGCGCCCGCAAAGCCTGGAATCGCTGCGCGACATCTCCGGGGTGGGCGATCGCAAGCTGGAACTGTACGGCACCGAGTTTCTGGCCGTATTGAGGCAGGGCTGAACGCCGCTATGGGCGCGGCGTGCAGGCTGCTTGCCCTCCGGCCTGCGGTGCTGCGGCATTCTGGTCGGGCGGGTCTTTCTCGGCGCCAAGCAGGGTCATGTCCTGTTTTTTCGTATGCATCGTAAGTAATTATCTGATTTTTTCTAAAAGCCAGCCGCGCTAAGCTCTGGGCTCTGTTGCCGTGATTTTTTGCCCATCGACGGCGAAGTCCGTGCCAGCAGAACTTGGCAAGTTTCTTTTTTCTGGTAGGGGAAAATCATGAAAAATCTATTGTCGGTCATGGCCGTGGTGCTGACCCTGGGCCTGACGTTCGGTGCGGCCGATGCCGAGGCCAAGCGCTTGGGGGGATCGAAATCGATGGGCATGCAACGGCAGAGCAGCACGTTCGACAAGGCACCGACGACACCGGCGCAGGCTCCGATGGCCAATCCGGGTATGGCAGCGAAATCTGCCGTGCCTGCATCAGCTGCAGCACCCGCCAAACGTTCGTGGATGGGGCCGATTGCTGGCCTGGCGGCTGGCCTGG
>CAZBWH010000054.1:3627-22465 GCA_964495595.1 uncultured Burkholderiales bacterium
GCTGGCCTGGCGGCTGGCCTGGGGCTCGCAGCGCTGGCATCGCATTTTGGCTTTGGCGAAGGGCTGGCGAACATGTTGATGATCGGTTTGCTGGTGATGGCTGCGTTGGCGATGATCGGCTTTTTCATGCGTAAACGGGCGATGACCCAGGCTTCAGCGCCGGGGAGCATGCAATACGCGGGGGCCGGTATCGGCCACGGGGCGCCGCAGCCGCAACGTACTGATGTGCCGATGCCGGGCGCTGCCGGCAGTTCGGTTACAGGGATTGGCGCGGGCATTACGGCCAGCCCGGCCACTGCCGCGATTCCGGCCGGTTTTGACGTGCCGGCGTTCGAACGGGTGGCCAAGGTGCATTTCATCCGACTGCAGGCTGCCAACGATGAGCGCAATCTGGACGATATCCGCGAGTTCACCACGCCGGAAATGTTTGCCGAAATCAAGCTGGACATGAGTGAGCGTGGAACTGCCGCGCAGCAGACGGACGTTATGATGCTGGAGGCAGTATTGCTGGAGGTGGCTGATGAACCGGGCCGTGAAATCGCCAGCATCCGTTTCTACGGATCGATTCGGGAAAATGGCGGACAGGCTGAGGAATTCGACGAAATCTGGAATCTGGTCAAGCCACGATCCGGAAACGGTGGCTGGTTGCTGGCTGGTATTCAGCAGGCCGGTCAGCGGTAAGCGTCGCCGGTCTGCTGCGAGCGGGGAGGGGGCTCAGCGGGCCGGCTTCTTCCCCAGTATCGACCAGTACAGCTTGAGGCCGAGAATGCGGAAATATTCGATTTCCTGCACCTTGCAGCCGGATTGTTCCACGAGTCCGGCATAATTCCAGACCGGGTGAAAAGCCGCTTCGGTAGTTATGCTGTAAAAACCGATGGCGAAGTACCAGTTGAGCCGTTGCAGCAGCCCGCGCCAGCCTTTTTCCGGCAGCATGAAATCGCCGGCGACGAAGTAGCCGCCTGGTTTGACCAGTGCGGACAGGTGTTTTGCTACTTTGGGCACCGTCTGTTCGTCAAACACATTGAGGAAAAAGTTGGCGATTACCATGTCGTACTGCTCGGTTTCGCTGACGTTGAAAATGTTGTCGTGCACCAGCCGGATCGGCGTTGGCGGGTGGGCCTTGTCGATCCGGCGCTGAAAATGCTGCAGCATGGTGGCGGACAGGTCGACTGCCGTGACCTGGGCGCCAAGTTTGCTGGCCTCGATCGCTTCCGTGCCATGGCCGACACCGGCGATCAGCACCTTGTCGCCCGGTTTCAAGTGTTTGAGCATGGCAACCTTGCATTTCGGAATCCTGCCCATGCTGTAAAGTGTGCCGGTGACTTCGTATTGAAACCCCACCAGCCAGTAGCCGTCTTTCATGATTTCTCCCTTGTTGCATGAGGGTGTTGTTGTTTGAGATGTCGTTATACCATTGACATGCGGGTTCTGCATCAGCCGTTTGAGCCTTGCGCAGAACGACTCACTGCCCTTCCTGTCTGCTGGTGGACATCATGCCGAATACGGTATTTCAGATCAGGAGTAGCAAAATGGACGAAAAACAGGTCGAGCACGAAACGGCGCTGAGCAAACGCAGCATTGCGATCATCGTTGCGGTATTCGGAATTTTTGCATTGGCGTCGCTGCTGGTGTCGCTGTTCATGCCGGCACGGTGAGCCAGATGAGCATGGAAATGTTGCCGCTGGTGCTGCTGGGTGGATTTGTGGTGATTGCGATCGTGATCCTGCAGCTGCATGTACGACGAGCGGGACGTGAGCCGCAGAAGCAGGAAACAGGCAACAAAAAAGCCGGCTGAAAACCGGCTTTTTGTCTGTCTGGCAACGTGCCTTACATGTTCGGGTAGTTCGGTCCGCCGCCACCTTCCGGCACCGTCCAGTTGATGTTCTGGCGCGGATCCTTGATGTCGCAGGTCTTGCAGTGCACGCAGTTCTGCGCGTTGATCTGCAGGCGCGGCTTGCCTTCATCCAGGCCAACATATTCGTAAACACCTGCCGGGCAGAAGCGCTGCTCCGGGCCGGCGTAGAGATTCCAGTTGACGGCAACCGGGATCGACTCGTCCTTCAGTTTCAGGTGGCAAGGCTGATCTTCGGCATGATTGGTGTTGGAAATGAATACCGACGACAGTTTGTCGAAGCTGATCTTGCCATCCGGTTTCGGATAGTTGATTTTCGGCATTTCGGCCGCCGGACGCAGGTATTCGTGGTCAGCCTTGTCGTGGTGGAATGTCCAGGGCAGGTTGATGCCCAGACAATGCATCCACATGTCGAAACCGCCGTACAGGGTGCCGCCGATCAGGCCGAACTTGCTCAGCGCCGGCTTGACGTTGCGCACCTTGTACAGGTCTTCGTAGACCCACGATTCCGGATACGCCTGAGCGTAAGCCGTCAGTTCGTCGTGGCCGGCTCGCCCCTGGTTCACTACGGCGTCGTAAGCCGCTTCAGCGGCCAGCATGCCGGTTTTCATCGCGTTATGGCTGCCCTTGATGCGTGGCACGTTGACGAAGCCGGCCGAGCAGCCGATCAGTGCCCCGCCCGGGAAGGTCAGCTTCGGTACCGATTGCAGGCCGCCTTCGTTGATGGCACGGGCGCCGTAGGCAATGCGCTTGCCGCCTTCGAAGAAGGTGCGGATGTGCGGGTGGGTCTTGAAGCGCTGGAATTCGTCGTACGGGCTCAGGTGAGGGTTTTCGTAGTTCAGGTGGACGACGAAGCCCACCATGACCTGATTGTTTTCCAGGTGATACAGGAACGAGCCGCCGCCAGTCTTGCTGTCCAGCGGCCAGCCCTGCGAGTGCATTACCAGGCCTGGTTTGTGTTTGGCCGGGTCGATTTCCCACAGCTCCTTGATGCCGATGCCGAATTTCTGCGGATCGACGCCGTCGCGCAGGTTGAATTTGGCCTGGATTTCCTTGGCCAGCGAGCCACGAACGCCTTCGGCAATGAAGGTGTACTTGGCGTGCAGTTCCATCCCCGGTGCGTATTCGTCTTTCGGCTGGCCATCGCGGCCAACGCCCATGTCGCCGGTGGCAACGCCCTTGACCGAGCCGTCGTCATGAAACAGTACTTCGGCAGCGGCAAAGCCGGGGTAGATTTCCACGCCCAGCTCTTCGGCCTGGCCTGCCAGCCAGCGGCAGACATTGCCCAGGCTGACGATGTAGTTGCCGTGGTTGTTCAGCAGCGGCGGCATCAGTTTTTCGGGGAACTGTTTGGCTCCGGTTTCGGTCAGGAACAGGAATTGATCTTCGGTCACCGGGGTGTTCAGCGGTGCGCCTTTTTCTTTCCAGTCAGGGATCAGCTCGTTCAGGGCAATCGGGTCAACCACCGCGCCGGACAGGATATGGGCGCCAACTTCGGAGCCTTTTTCCAGCACGCACACGCTGATTTCCTTGTCGTGCTGCGCGGCAAGCTGTTTCAGCCGGATCGCGGCGGACAAACCGGAAGGACCGGCGCCGACGATCACGACGTCATATTCCATAAATTCTCGTTCCACGATGATCCCCTTGATTGGCGCGGCGAGCTGGTTTGCCCGGTGTGGCTCCCGCGAAAAATGTTTGCAGATGGAAAAATCGCGAGATTTTCCTATGATTTAGCGCTTTAGTCAAAAGTCAATCAAGCGTTTGCTTGGTGTGGCCTGGCAAGGCGTCCGTATCCCCGGCTCAGTCGAGGCGATTGCGCAGCTCGCGGCGAAAAAAGCTCTCGATGTTGCCGATCAGCTGATCGGCCAGGTTTGCCAGCGCACCACTGCCGAGCCAGGCACAGTGTGGCGTAACAATCAGGTTGGACAGGGGCACATCCAGCAAGGGATTGCCATCGACGGGAGGTTCGGATTCGAGCACGTCGACCCCTGCTCCGGCAATGGTCCGGGTGCGCAGGGCGTCCGCCAGCGCCGTGGCATCGATCAATCCACCTCGGGCAGTGTTGATCAGGATGGCGCCCGGTTTCATCTGTGCCAGTTCGCGGGCGCCGATCAGGTGGCGGGTGTCGTCGGTGAGCGGGCAGTGCAGCGAGAGGACGTCGGCGGTTTGCAGCACCTCCTGAAACGGGGTGTAGCCTACGCGCAACTGGCGCGCCGGCTTGCGCTCGGCGAACAGGACGTTCATGCCGAAGGCCCGCGCCAGCCGGGCGACGCTTTCGCCCAGCGAGCCCTTGCCGACAATCCCCAGTGTCGAGCCGGCCAGATCCTGTACCGGGTGCTGCATCAGGCAGAATTGCTTGGAGCGCTGCCATTCGCCGGCATTAACCGATGCCTGCCAGGCGGCCAGATTGCGCCGCAGTGCCAGCATCAGCATCAGGGCGTGTTCGGCCACCGTGATATCGGCGTAGTTGCGGATATTGCAGACGGCAATGCCCAGCTCCTGGCAGGCTTGCAGGTCGACATGATTGCTGCCGGTCGCGGCGATGGCGATCAGCTTGAGTTCAGGGCATTGCTGCAGCAGCGGGCGTGACAGCGGGACCTTGTTCGAAATGGCTACCGTAGCCCCTTGCAGCCGTTGCAAGGCTTCGTCAGCCGTGCTGTTTGGGTATTCTTCCCAACGATGCGGGAGGGCGGGGCGGCGAACGGGCCAGGGCAGGCTGGCGCGGTCAAGAAAACAGATTCTGGGCAGGGGCATGATAAAAAAGTCTGGCAAGACCAGATGATTGCTGAGCGGGCTCAATTCTGGCGGCGACCGTCAGCGGTACACTGATCGGATGATGATGCTTTCGACGCTGCTACAGTCGCGACGGGTGTTGTACGGCGCGGCCATTATACTCTGGCTGGTTGCCGGAGCGGGTGCGCTGGTGCTGTATCTGACCAGCAGTCTGCGAACGATGCAATTGCACTTCCATCACGCCCAGGAAGATATCCAGATCCATTTGCTGAATCGGCTGGTGTCGGCTGATACGGTGCTGGACAGCTTTGCTGCTTTCCATGCCGATGCCGATCTGTCCGATCAGGCTCGCACCCGCCGTTTCGCGCGCCAGATGCTGGCCAGGACGGCTCACGTGCAGGCATTGCAGGTTTACCGCGACAGCCAGCCGGAATTTGCCGGCCCGTTTGTCGTGTCGTTCAGCGAGCCGCAGGCCGCAGGATATTGGCAGCCGGGGCAGGCCGTGCCGGTAGCGCTGCCGGCCAATGGTCCGGTGGCGCTGGCTTGGGCGACTGCCGTGCCGGATGGTTCCGGTGCGCTGATGATCTGGCGTGTGGCGGATGCCGGAGTGGATGATCCGTGGCGAGGGCGGGTGGTGGTCGGTGCGTTGTTGCGTAGCGACGGCCTGCACCCGGCTCAACTCAAGCTGCCGGCCGGGATGCGGGTCAGCCTGCGCTGGCAGGATGGCCGGCACAGGCCAGTGTTTGTGATCGGGCAATTGCGTGACAGCTGGCCTGAATCATGGCTGCTGCCTCGGTTGCAGAGCGCCCAGCCGCTGCAGGCGGGTTCTGACTGGCCTTTCGTGCTGGAGTGCCAGTGGCAGCTGGGCTGGCAAGACCTTGACCTGCCGGTGGTGGGGGCGCTGCTGGTGCTGGCTGCGTCGGCGTTGCTGTCATTACTGCTGCTGGCGCGCCGGGTGCATGGCCACGAACTGCAGCGTGCTGCACGTGAATCCAGGTTGTACGATCTAGCCCATCACGATCCGCTGACCGGGCTGTACAACCGTTATTACCTGGAGCGCCGGCTGCGGCAGGCAATCGACAGCCATCGCCGTGACCAGAGCCGTTTTGCGGTGGTCTTTGTCGATCTGGACAGGTTCAAGCCGATCAACGATCGTTATGGGCACGAGGTGGGTGACGAGGTGTTGCAAGTCATCGCGGCGCGACTGAAGAACGTCGTGCGCCAGTGCGATACCGTGGCTCGCATCGGGGGAGATGAATTCGTGCTGCTGTTCGAGCAGGTCAGCCATGCCGAGCGCATCCGGGAGTTGTCTGCTGCGCTGCACGATGCGCTGGCGCAAGCGATCCGGCTGAAAGCGGGGGTGGTATCGGTCGGCGCCAGTTCGGGAACCGCTTTTTTTCCCGAAGACGGTGAAAGCGTTGAACAACTGCTGCTGGTGGCTGACAAGCTGATGTATGCCGCAAAGACTTTGCGTCGCCAGCAGTTGAAGCCCGGTTGACGCGGGGCGGGCAATCATTCCCTCTGTCTGTCGTGCCCTTGCCGGGGCGGGATTGCCCGTTTCGTTCCGGGCGGCGCTGGCTGTCATCTTCGGGCATTATCATGTCCCGGTCCGGATTTGCCCTACACAACTGAAAGTGCTGCAACATGCAAAGTATCGTGGTCATCAATGCTGGTTCTTCCAGCGTCAAGTTTTCCCTGTTCGATCTGGATGGCCGCGAGCTGCGGCGGGTGTTGCAGGGACAGGTCGAAGGCCTCTACACCGCTGCACACTTCATCGCCCGCAGCGAGGCCGGCGAGATTCTGCAGCAACGCCACTGGCCAGCCGGTAGCGAGCTGGGGCACCAGGGTGCCCTGGAACAGGTGCAGGCGTTCATCGACGGGCAGCTGGATGGCCGGTCGCTGCTTGGGGTGGGGCACCGCGTGGTTCACGGCGGGCCGGATCATGCCCGGCCGGAGCGGGTGACTCCGGATCTGTTGTCACGACTGCAATCCCTGATTCCGTTGGCGCCATTGCATCAGCCGCACAATCTGGCGCCGATCCGGCTGCTGCTGGAGCAGTCGCCGGATTTGCCGCAAGTAGCCTGTTTCGACACGGCTTTTCATCGCAGCAACCCCGAGGTGGCGCAGCGTTTCGCGCTGCCGGCCCGGTTGCACGATGCTGGTGTGCGCCGGTACGGCTTTCATGGCTTGTCGTATGAATACATTGCCGAGGCGCTGCGTGAGTGTGACCCGGTCGCTGCGGCTGGCAAGGTGGTGGTGCTGCATCTGGGGAATGGCGCCAGCATGTGTGCCATCGAGGCTGGCAACAGCATTGCCAGCACCATGGGATTTACGGCGCTGGAAGGCCTGCCGATGGGAACACGCACCGGCTCGCTCGATCCGGGTGTACTACTGTACCTGATGTCGCATGACGGCATGGATGCCCGTTCGCTGGAGCAATTGCTTTACCACCAGTCCGGGTTGCTTGGCGTATCCGGTATCTCCAGCGACATGCGTACCCTGTTGCAAAGTGATGCTCCCGGTGCACGGCAGGCGATCGAGTTATACGTGTACCGTATCAGCCGTGAGCTGGGATCGCTCGCCGCCGCATTGGGCGGGCTGGATGCGATCGTATTCACTGCCGGCATCGGTGAACATGCCGTGCCGGTTCGGCAGCAAGTGTGTGAAGCGGCCGCTTGGCTGGGCTTGCGGTTTGATCCGCTGGCCAACGCGGCCGGGCAGGCCCTACTCAGCCTGCCAGGCAGTCCGGTGCGGGCCTGGGTGCTGCCGACCAATGAAGAACTGATGATTGCCCGCCACACCCGCGACGTACTGCAGGCGGCAGGGTAAGTGCTCGCGCCCTGGCCGGCCGATTCGCAGGTTTCTGTTGTCCAACCCTCTGGAGTACATCATGGTAGTCGATATTCCTCACCCGATACTGAGCGGCAAGAAAGTCCTGATCGTTGGCATTGCTAACGAACATTCCATTGCCTACGGCTGTGCCAATGCCTTTTGCGAGCTGGGCGCCGAGCTGGCGATCACCTATCTGAACGACAAGGCCCGGCCGCATGTCGAGCCGCTCGCTGAGGCTATGGGTGCCAGCATGCTGTTGCCGCTGGACGTATCGCAGCCCGGCCAGCTCGAAGCCGTGTTCGACGCCATTCGGGCGAAGTGGGGCAAGCTGGACGTTCTGGTGCATTCGATTGCGTTTGCGCCGAAAGAAGATCTGCAGGGCGGGTTGATGCATTCCTCGGCGGAAGGGTTTTCCAGGGCGATGGATGTTTCCTGCCATTCCTTCGTGCGGATGGCGCAACTGGCTGCGCCATTGATGAGTGATGGTGGCTCGATGTTTGCCATGAGCTACTACGGCGCGCAGAAAGTGGTGCCGAACTACAACCTGATGGGGCCGGTAAAAGCTGCGCTGGAAGCCTGTTGCCGCTATCTGGCCTACGAACTGGGGCATCAGAAGATTCGCGTACATGCGATCTCGCCCGGCCCGCTGAAAACCCGTGCCGCGTCCGGGCTGAAGGATTTCGAGCTGCTGCTGAACGAGGCGGTGGAAAAGGCGCCGGTAGGCGAGCTGGTCGATGTTGACGACGTGGGTTTTACCTGCGCCTACCTCGCCACGCCTTACGCCCGCCGGCTGACGGGAGACACCATTTTTGTCGATGGTGGTTTCAACATCATGGCCTGATCCAGGCTGACCGGCCGGCCCGTCCGGGCTGGCCTTACTGCTTGACCAGTTCTACCCGGCGGTTTTTAGCCCGCCCGGCCTCGCTGTCATTGGTCGCCACCGGCGCCAGCGATGCCACCCCGTAGCCTTTCAGCCGGGCGGCAGTGATGCCGAAGCGGCCTGCCAGTGCCTGAACCACTGCTTCGCCACGGGCGACCGACAGCTTCATGTTGCTGTCCAGATTGCCGACATTGTCGGTGTGGCCGACCACATTCAGTTTCAGTGCCGGATCGTTTTTCAGCAGCTTGGCAATTTCCGTCAGGGTCGCCTCCGATTCCGGTTTGATGACGGCCTTGCCGGTATCGAAATGAATCCCGTACACCGCAGCGTGGCCAGTGCTGCGGATGTCGTTGCCCAGTACCACGGCGGTAGCGCGCACCTCCTGCGCCATCAGCTGTTTTTCGACCAGGTTGACGGTGTACATGCCATTATTGGCACCAAACACCTCCGCCCAGACTTCAGCGTCTTGCTGGCGAATCTGGATGATGGCGTACTGGGTGCCGCCGTCTTCGTATTCATAAACCGTCTTGCCGCCGAGCGCCCTGGCGGCATTAATGTAATTACGGGTGATCTGCAGGCCGCTGGGTTGCTTGATGCCGCTGTTGGCATAGTAGATCACACTGTATTTGTGGCCTTCGACCGCCTGGCTCTTGCCCGGCCCGACCGTGAATTCGTGCCGATCAAACGCCTGTTCGTCAAAGCGGTTGATGTGGAACCCTTGCATCCGGGTGAAGACCGACGGGTCTTTGCTGCCCTTGATGTCCGGCTCGGCGAGTGCGGCGCCGCTGGCAAGCAGAACCATGGCAAGCGAAGGAAATAGCAGGGCAAAACGTGGTTTCATGTTGGCTGTCTCGCTGGTTGGCAATCGGGCGTGCCGCAGATCCGACACGCTGCGAGCGGGCCGGACAGTGAGCGACAGCATCAGGATAGCGCCGGCAGGCGGCACCGCCCTTGCAGTAGATCAAGCAGGGCGGGGAGGGATGCTGCGTCAGATGACTTTGAGCAGCTCGACTTCGAAAATCAGGGTGGCATTGGGCGGGATGACGCCGCCGGCGCCGCGTGGCCCGTAGCCCTGATGCGGCGGAATGGTCAGCCGGCGCTTGCCGCCGACCTGCATGCCGGCCACGCCTTCGTCCCAGCCGCGGATCACTTCGCCGCCACCCAGGTGAAAGCGGAACGGGTCGTTGCGGTCGAGACTGGAATCAAACTTGCGCCCGTCTTCCAGCCAGCCGGTGTAGTGCACCACGACATATTGGCCGGGCTGGGCCGTTGCGCCGTCGCCGGTGTGGAGATCTTCGATTTTCAGTGTGGTTTCGCTCATTGTGTGCCTCTGGAACGTTGGACTCCGTCAGGTCTGGTACTGCCTGACACTGGCGGCCAGTGTATCCGAAAGCTGATTCAGCGTGTGGGCAAGGTCGGCCAGCTGCGCGGTGGCTGCGCTGTTCTGTTCACTCATCTGGGCAATTTTTTCGATGTTCTGGGCAATCTGGGTGCTGGCTGCGCCCTGTTCGCTGATCGCGCTGGCAATGCCCGATATCTTGTCGACCGACTGGCTGGCACGATGATGGATGTCGCCCAGCGACTCGGCTACCCGGCGGGTCAGTTCCACGCCTTCATCAACGGTGCGTGAGGCATCGCTCATGGTGGTGACGGCGGTGCTGGTGTCTTTCTGCACCGCCTGGATCATGCCGGAAATCTGGTTGGTGGCGTGGGTGGTCTTTTCCGCCAGTTGCCGAACTTCGTCGGCCACTACTGCAAAACCGCGTCCCTGTTCGCCGGCTCGGGCGGCTTCGATGGCTGCATTCAGCGCCAGCAGGTTGGTCTGGTCGGCAATGTCCTTGATCACCACCACGATGCCGCCAATATCGGTTGAGCGACGCTCCAGCGAGGCGATTACGTCAGAGGACTGGCGGATGGCGTCGGCAATCCGGTTGATCTCGCGGGCGGTCTGCTCGGCCAGTGAGCGCCCTTCGGTGGCCAGTCGCTGGGCCTGGCGTGAATCCTGCTCGATGTCGCTGGCAGCATCGGACACATGGGTAATGCTGACCGTAAGCTCTTCGATCGACGCCGCAGTCGAGGCCGTGGCTTCGGCCTGGTAGCCGATGGCGCGGTTCTGTTCGTCGGCGACGTTGCGCAGGGCTCCTGCTGCCTGGTTGATCCGCTCGCCGCCTTGCTTGAATGAGCCGAGCAGCTCGCGCATCGCGGCAAAGAAGCGGTTGATCGCACCGATGGCGGCGCCGACTTCATCTTTGCCCCGGTAGGCAATCTGGCGGGTCAGGTCATTGGCCGCTACCGATTGCTGGACGCTGGCTTCGAGCAGTAGCAGCGGTTTGCGGATCGATGCGGCAATCATCAGTGCCACCGCGATGCCGGCCACGACGGCCAGCACCGTCACGATCAAGGCGGTCTGGTTCAACTGGGCAATCGCAGCACCGATTTGTCGATCGTGCTGCTGCTGTTGCTGTTGCAGGGAGGCAAGGTAGCGATCGGTCAGGTCTTCCAGCGAGTGGATCGCTGGTTTGAAGGGTTCCATTGCCGTATTCATCTCTGAAATAGAGGGGTACTGCCCCTCCGTGGCGGCATGGGCGACGCTGTTGAAGCCGGCCTGGTATTTGCCCACCTGCTCGCGGATCGCATCGATTGCCGGCCGGTCTTCAGTGTCTTCCGCTTGCAGCGCCTGGGCGAGCAACTGCTGCAGTTTTACGGCCTGTTGTTGCCATTTCTGATAGTAATCTCGGGTTTTGGCCGGGTTGTCCAGGTTCAGCATCATGTCTTTTTCGGCACGGCGCAGTTGCAGCGCCATGACCTTGATCTGCTCGCCATTCATCGCAGCCTGGTTGCTGTGCTGCAGGGCCGCGCTGGCCTGTTGCACCTGCTGGCCGGAGTAGCGGTTGGTGACTGCCAGCGCCAGCAGCAGGGCGATCAGCAGGGCGAAGCCGATGAAAATGCGAGAACCGATCCGGACGCCTTGCAGCATGGTGTGTCTCCTGTGTGGGGTTGACGTGCAGTGGTGATGACTGGCCGCGCTGATAGAATGCGTTTTTTTGGAACGGCCATGCTAATCAAGCATAGGCAAGGCCTGTGAGATTGTCAGTGTGCTTTGGGTGCTGATTCATGGTGTCCGGGGCGCATTTTTGAGGGGATCAACGATGCGGATCGGCACGCCATTGGCCCGCAATGCGATGCGGGTGATGTTGCTGGGGGCGGGGGAACTGGGCAAAGAGGTGTTGATTGCCTTGCAGCGGCTGGGGGTGGAAACAATTGCGGTAGATCGTTACCCGGATGCGCCGGGGCATCAGGTGGCGCATCACGCGCTGGTGATGGATATGAACGATCCGGCACAGGTGCGGGCAGCGGTCGAGCAATGGCGGCCGCATCTGGTTGTGCCGGAAATCGAGGCGATTGCCACCGAGGAGCTGGAGCGGATCGAGCACGACGGGCTGGCCGAGGTGATCCCGACGGCCCGCGCCGCCCGGCTAACCATGAACCGCGAGGGCATCCGCTGTCTGGCTGCGCAGGAGCTGGGTTTGCCGACCTCGCCGTATGCATTTGCCGATTCGCCCGACCAACTGCGGGCCGCGATCGACGCCATCGGCTATCCGTGCTTTGTCAAACCGGTGATGTCGTCCTCTGGCAAGGGGCAGTCGCGGGTGAGCGGGCCGGACGAGATCGACGCGGCTTGGCAGTATGCCGCGTCCGGCAGCCGGGTAAACAAGGGCCGGGTAATCGTGGAAGGGGCGATCGAGTTCGATTACGAAATCACCCAGCTCACCGTGCGTGCCAATGATGGCCAGGGCGGCATTGGCACCTGGTTCTGCGAACCGATCGGCCATCTGCAGCAGCGCGGCGATTATGTCGAGTCGTGGCAGCCACAGCCGATGTCCTCGCTGGCCTTGCTGCGGGCGAGGGAAATCGCCCAGGCCGTGACCGACAACCTGGGCGGGCGTGGCGTATTCGGGGTCGAGCTGTTCATCAAGGGCGATCAGGTCTGGTTCTCCGAGGTCAGCCCCCGCCCGCACGACACCGGGCTGGTGACTTTGTGCAGCCAGCGGTTTTCCGAATTCGAGCTGCATGCCCGTGCCATTCTCGGCCTGCCGGTGGATGTCAGCCTGCGCCGTACCGGTGCATCGGCGGTGATTTACGGCGGCATGGCCGCTGCAGGCATCGCGTTTGACCAAGTCGACGAGGCGTTGTGGATACCGGAAACCGATCTGCGCCTGTTCGGCAAACCAGAGGCGTTTGTCCATCGCCGGATGGGTGTGGCGCTGGCCAATGGCGAAAACCTTGATCAGGCACGCGAGCGGGCCAGAATGTGTGCCGATACGATCAAAACCGTTGCCGACGGAGCCGGCCATGAGTAACCCGCTGCCGCAGGATCAGACCGCCTACCAGTTGCTGGGTGGTGAGGAGGGGGTGCGCCGGCTGGTGGATCATTTTTATCAGATCATGGATACCGACCCGGCCGCCGCGCCGATCCGGGCGATGCATCCGGCCGATCTGCAGCATTCGGCCGACAAGCTGTTCATGTTCCTGTCCGGCTGGCTGGGCGGGCCGAACCTGTTTGTGCAGCAATTCGGTCCCCCGATGCTGCGGGCACGCCATTTGCCGTTTCCGGTCGATCACGCGGCGCGCGACCAGTGGCTGTATTGCATGTATCAGGCCATGGCAGAAACGGCGATGCCGGATGCCCTGCGCCAGCGGCTGGAGCAATCGTTTTTCAATACCGCCGATTTCATGCGCAATCAAAAGTGAGGGCTGATTCGCCAGCCGGGGGGCATGCCCTGGCTGCCAGGTTACGGGATGATCAGCAAGACCCTGACCCGGTTATCGAGTGATTCGCGGCTCAGATAGCCGATGTAACCGGTATGCTGGCTGACCAGCTCAAGCATGTGCTGTTCGGAGCGCACTTCGCGCGGGGGGCGTCCGCCGCCGGTGAATACCTGTCTGGACCAGTAGGCAGCCATCTGGTTGGCGCTCTTGCCGGCCAGCCGCTGGTAAAAATGCTCACGAGCCGCGCCGCGTGGCAAATCCAGCGGTAAAGCAGGTACGCCATTGGGGAACGCCCAGTCCTTGGCCAGCATCAGCCGCTCGATCTGCTCCGGGGTCAGTCGCTCGATTTCATTCAGAGGGCTGACGATGACCACCAGTTCGGCCTCAGCCCATCCTGGCTGCCACAGGGTGAGCCAGGCAAACAATACGGCGAAAAGGCGGGGCAGGTGGAGAGTCATGGCGCAGGGCCGGTTCGGGTTGCAATGACAGACGGGTTTCCATTATAGCCTGCCAGGCAAGCCGCACCAGAATGCCTGAACAGCGACATCCGGTTCGGCGGCCTCCTGCCTGTGTTGACGATTGTCATCTTTGTTTCATGTTCGATACATACACTGCTGCGGTCGTTTCTTTTTTGACCTCAGGACAAGACATGAACTCACCGATCGATAATACCCGGCTGCTGATCAGCGGCGAGGAAGATTCCAACGTTTCAGGTAACGAACATTTTCAGACCGTGCTGCAGGCGCGCATGAGCCGGCGCGACATTCTGCGAGGCAGTCTGGGCCTGGGGGTGGCTACCTTGTTCGGTAGCGTGAGCCTGTCGGCCTGCAGCAGCGATGATGACAATACGAATAACAGTACCGGCACCGGTACCGGCAGTAACGAAAAGCTGCTGAACTTCAGCGCAGTGAACAAGAGCCTGCTGGATCAGGTGATTGTACCGGCCGGTTATACCGCCAGCGTGATCTACGCTCTGGGTGACCCGTTGAGCGCCACGACCCCCGCATTCAAGAACGACGGCACCGACAGTGACTTTGAGCATCGTGCCGGCGATCACCATGATGGTATGGAATACTTCGGCCTGTCGGCTGATGGCAAGCCGTCTGCCAGCAGCAACGACCGCGCCTTGCTGGGCATGAACCACGAAGCAACCACCGACGAAAAACTCTCGTCGTTCTTCCAGCACGCCAACGGTGGCACTGCATCCTTGCCGCGCCCTGCGGCTGAGGTGGATAAGGAGGTGGCGCTGCACGGCGTATCGGTGGTTGAAATCAGCAAGAGCAGCGGCAAGTGGGCTTATGTACAGGGTTCCAGCTTCAATCAGCGCTTTACCCCGCTCACTCCGATGGACATTGCAGGCCCGGCCCGTGGTGATGGATTGATGGTCACCCGGTATTCGACTACTGGCTTGCAGTGCCGTGGCACGCTGAACAACTGTGGCACTGGCAGAACGCCGTGGGGCACGCTGATGAGCGGTGAGGAGAACTGGGCAGGCTACTTCTTCCGCAGCGCCACCGACGATGCCGCACGCGGTAACGACAAGAGCGTGGCTGCGCTCAAGCGCTACGGTCGCAGCCAGGGTGCCAGCAGCCGCCACGGCTGGGAAACCGGTGGCAGCGACGACAAATATTCCCGCTGGAACAACAGCAAGCTGGGCGAATCCGGCAACGGCAGCGACGACTACCGCAACGAAATGAATACCTTCGGTTTTGTGGTCGAAATCGACCCCTACGATAAGGGCAAGACCGCCAGAAAACGCACTGCACTGGGCCGTTTCGCTCACGAAAGCGCGGCCTTCTCCAAGCCGGTCATTGGTCAGCCGCTGGCGGTTTACCAAGGCGACGATGCCCGTAACGAATACATCTACAAATACGTTTCCACTGCCACCTGGAGCGAAGCCGACGCCAACCCGGCCGACCGCATGGCCATCGGCGACAAATACCTGGACAGCGGCAATCTGTATGCTGCCAGGTTCAACGCCGATGGTTCGGGCGAATGGATCGAGCTGAACATCAGCAATGCCAAGATTGCCGCTTATGCTGCTTACAGCTTTGCCAACCAGGCCGATGTACTGGTCAACGCCCGTATCGCCGCCGATGCCGTGGGTGCGACCAGAATGGATCGTCCGGAGTGGTGTGGCGTGCATCCGAACACTGGTGAGATCTATTTCACTCTGACCAACAACAGCAACCGCGCAGTTGAACCGGGCTCGTCGCAACTGGCACCGGACAACAGCAATCCGCGTGCCTACAGCGATGCCAAGGGCAGCAGCACGCAAAAGGGCAATGTCAATGGCCACATCCTGCGCATCCGCGAGGGCAGCGCCGGCTCAACCGCTACCAGCTTCGCCTGGGATGTGTACCTGTTTGGCGCCCAGGCCGACGCCGACAAGAGCCTGATCAACCTGTCCAATCTGACGGCTGACCAGGATTTCTCCAGTCCGGACGGCATCGCCTTCAGTCCGTCAACCGGCCTCTGCTGGATCCAGACCGACGATGGTGCCTACACCGATGTCACCAACTGCATGATGCTGGCAGCGATTCCCGGCAAAGTGGGCGACGGTGCGAAAAAGACGCTGGCGCACAAAAAAGCCGACGGCAGCACGCTGAATATCGATACCTACGTCGGCAAAGAGCCTACTGCAGAATCCCTCAAGCGTTTCCTGGTCGGCCCGGTGGGTTGTGAAATTACCGGCCTGTGCGAAAGCCCGGACGGCAAGAGCCTGTTTGTCAATATTCAGCATCCGGGTGAAACCACCAAAATGGCCGACGTCGCTGACCCGGCCAAATACACCAGCCAGTGGCCGGGCAACGCCGGCTATGGCGCAGGCAAGCGCCCGCGTTCGGCTACCTTTGTGATTACCAAGAGTGACGGCGGCCGCATCGGCAGCTGATTCTGTGGGTTGTCTGAATTGAAAGGCTGCTAGAGCAGCCTTTTTTATTGTTGCAGCGATTCAGCCCACATCAGTGCTGCAAAGTGGCAGGCGTCTACGTCCAGCGGGCGCAGGCCGGTTTGCATGAGCAGCGAATTCAGCCGGCGGTTGTCGTCAACGCCGGACAAGGGGTCCAGCTCATCGCCTTCCAGTAGTTGTGCCAGTTCCAGATACGCTGCGTGCGGGCCACGCTGATGGAGCAGCGCATCGGTGACTGGCTGGGGCAGGTTCAGCAGCGCCAGCGCCTTCGGTAGCGGGCACTGCAGCAGCACATCCAGCAAGGAAAACAGCCCGACCAGAAACCGTTGCCCGGCTTCGGCCGGATTGGCCGCCGGGCCGGCGATGGTTTCCATGAAGCGGGCACGGATCAGCGCCATATCCAGCAGCGACAGGTCGCGCAGCGATTCGCCGCCCATCTGGAACAGCAGTAGCGTCAGCCAGCGGAATAGCTGGGCCCGGCCCAGCAGCACCACGGCCTCTTCGGCGCTGGTCAGCGGCTGGCCGGTGCGCAGTGCCGGCGAATTGGCCAGCCGCAACAGCCGGTACAGCAGCACTGAATCGCGCTTCAGGCTTTGGGCAAGGCTGTCGTTGTCGGCATCCATCTGCAGCTGGTTCATCAGCTCGATGATCTGCGCCCGGCCTGGCTCGATCGGTCGTTCCGGCCAGGTTTCGCGGCGGGTGATGAACTGGCCGTGAAACAGCTCGACCTGGCTGCCAAACAGCATCGAGCGGAACGCCGACAGGAAGGCTTCTTCCGAATCCACGCCGCTAGCCAGCAGGCGGATGTGCGACTGACGACTCAGCCAGTCGGCGATGTCCACCGTCCAGGTGAGCGGGTCGTCCGGCGCGAGTACTGCGTAATCGAGAAATGGCTCGACGGCTGCGGCCAGAGGGTGGGCATACTGGCGCAGGCTGATGCCAAAGCGCATCCCCAGCCGGCGGTAGGCTTCGACCAGGGTCGCCAGTGCCTGCGGCAGGATGCCATCGCTCAAATGCAGCAGGATCACGCACTGCCGTGCCGGCAGCGTAGCGATGCCAGGGTCGCCCAGTTCGCGGGCATCCAGCGCCAGAAACGCCAGCCTCCGGCCAAGCAAGGCGTTCAGGTCGAGCACCTGCAGATGGCTGATCAGCATCAGGTCGTGCAGATGGCGGGTGGCTTCGCCGGCGTCCTTGCTGTGGCGGGTGAGCGCATGCCGCAGTGACAGCGCGTAGCCGGCAATCCGTTGCTGACGGTCGAGCACCGGCTCGCGGCGGATGACTGCCTTGTCGCCCTCAAGCGTCAGGCTGTCCGGCGCTTTGGGCACGATGGCAGGCGTGGCGACTGGCTTTGTTGTGGCGGGCGGGGGGGGCGGCTTGCTCCACCAGCGTTTCAGTCGCTGCATCAGTTGCTTGAGCATGGCTGCTCCTCTGAAAGCGGTTCTTTGGCAGAAATGGGCCACCGGGCCGGGAAGCGCCGGCAAAAAAACCGGATCAGCTCCAGCCGCCGACTTGTGCCCAGCGTTCCATCTGGTCGAGTGAGTGTACGCCCAAGAACAATTCGTCACCGACAAACACTGCCGGCAGGCCGAGCACGCCACGCTGGCAGGCGACGTGGGTCATCTGTTGCAGCCGGTCCTTGATGGCCGGGTCATTCATCCCGCTGTACATGGCCGCCGGGTCGAGCTGGTAGCGCTCGGCCACGTTGAGCACGAAATCCGCATCGCCGATATTGTGGTCGGTGTTCCAGTAGGCCTTGAAAATACCCATGGCAAACTGAATGGCTTTTTCTTCGTCGCAGGTCTGTTCGACCCAGTAATAGGCGCGGGCGGCGGCCAGGCTGTTGACCGGATAGACGCTTGGCCAGTTCAGCGGCATGCGCAGCTGGCGGGCAGTGCGCCAGACGTCCCGCTGCAGGTAAGCCAGCTGCGCGTCGGACGGCGCCGGCGTTTCCTGCATCTTGTCCAGCGCCGCCTGCAGGATAGGGCGCCAGTTGACCTTTTTGCCATTGCGGGAAGGAAATCCCTCTAGCTTGTTGGCTGCAATCAGGCAATACGGATTACCAAAGTCGAAGTAGAAATCGATCGGGCCAGCCAAGACACATCTCCACAGAGCAAAAAATCATTCATGGATTATGGTTCAACTGGCTGCAATTGCCAGCCGCAAGCACGACAGCGCGACCCCTTGAATCCTGCTAGCCTGCAAGCCGCTCTGGTATTGCCTCCCAGCCTTGCCTGCAGGCCAATGCCAGAGCGGCTTGCAGGGCAGGGGATGAAGGCGCGGCCGTGTGTTACAGGCCCAGCGTGCCCCACATCTCATCCACCCGCTTCTTCACATCCTCATCCATCACAATCGGCGTCCCCCATTCACGCGTGGTTTCACCTTGCCACTTGTTGGTCGCATCCATGCCCATCTTGCTGCCAAGGCCGGAGACGGGGCTGGCGAAGTCGAGGTAGTCGATCGGGGTGTTTTCCACCAAGGTGGTATCACGCGCCGGGTCCATGCGGGTGGTGATGGCCCAGATCACTTCTTTCCAGTCGCGGATATTCACGTCGTCGTCGACCACGACGATGAACTTGGTATACATGAACTGGCGCAAGAAGCTCCAGATGCCGAACATTACCCGCTTGGCGTGGCCGGGGTATTGTTTCTTGATGCTGACCACCGCCAGGCGATAGCTGCAGCCTTCCGGCGGCAGGTAGAAGTCGGTGATTTCGGGGAACTGCTTCTGCAGGATCGGCACGAATACTTCGTTCAGCGCCACGCCGAGGATCGCCGGCTCATCCGGCGGTTTGCCGGTGTAGGTGCTGTGGTAGATCGGGTTCTTGCGCATGGTGATGCGCTCGATGGTGAACACCGGGAA
>CAZBWH010000055.1:0-21706 GCA_964495595.1 uncultured Burkholderiales bacterium
ACGTTGGCGTCAACGCGGAAGCTGCCTTCCTGCATATTGCCGTCGCAGATGCCGAGCCAGGTCACCAGCCCGTGCAGCGCCTTGGCGTAAGCCACGGCTTCGGCCGACGAGCGCATTTCCGGCTCGGAGACGATTTCCAGCAACGGGGTGCCGGCGCGGTTCAAGTCAATGCCGGTGCTGCCGTGGAAGTCTTCGTGCAGCGATTTGCCGGCGTCTTCTTCCAGATGCGCACGGGTCAGGTTGATGGTTTTTTCGTAGTCACCCACCTGAATCGTCAGCGTGCCGCCTTCCACAATCGGCAGTTCGAACTGGCTGATCTGGTAGCCCTTTGGCAAGTCCGGGTAAAAGTAATTCTTGCGCGCAAAAATCGATTTGCGGTTGATTTTGGCGCCAATCGCCAGACCGAACTGGATGGCGCGTTCCACCGCGCCACGGTTCAGTACCGGCAGCACACCGGGCAGCGCGATATCCACCGCGCAGGCCTGGCGGTTAGGCTCGGCGCCAAAGGCGGTGGAGGCGGCGGAAAAAATCTTCGATTGGGTCGAAAGCTGGGTGTGTACTTCCAGACCGATGACAACTTCCCACTTCATGATTCGGTTTCTCTCTGTTTTTCGGCGTAACGGCGGGTTATGCCTGGTATTCGTTGGCTTGCGGCTCGGAAACCAGCCACACGGGCGGTTGTTCCGGCACGCCGCTGTCGGCGTAGATGTCGGCTACGGCAAGGCTGCCGTCGATACCGGTCAGTGGCACCTGTTCGCCGGCGTTGTAGGCGTGGTACAGCCAGTCGCCACCTTCGGCGCGGCGGTAGACATCGATCTGCTGCTGTTCGGTATCGACGATCAGGTATTCGATCAGCGATTCGAGCTGGCGATAGGCGCGGAACTTGCGGCCACGGTCGATGCTGGCAGTAGAGGGCGACAACACCTCGATCACCAGCCGCGCTTCGGTGAGATTTTTCTCGCCTGGTGCCGCGCTGCCGCAATGCACCAGCACATCCGGGTAAAAGAAGCAGTTGGCCGCGGCCACATGCAGCCGCACATCGTTGATGTGTACCCGGCAAGGGCTGCCGGCAAGCATCTGACGCAACTTGACGGCAGCATTCAGGGCAATGGTGTTATGCCCGAGCGTGCCACCGGTCATCATCACGATTTCGCCGTCGTAATACTCGGACCTTTCCAGCAGCGAGGCTTCTTCCTGCGCCAGATAGTCTTCCGGGCTGATCCACTGGCTCTGTGCTTGCGGCAGTCCCATCTTGCCTCCGTGTCAGATGCCGGCCGGTGTCTGTTGATGCCAGTCGGTGGCTTGCTGCAACTGGTGAGCCACGTTCAGCATGCGCGCTTCGGCAAAGTAGTTGCCGATGATCTGCAGGCCGACCGGGCGGCCGTTGTCGCCCAGGCCAACCGGAATGCTCATGCCCGGCAATCCGGCCAGATTCACCGCCAGCGTATAGATGTCGGCCAGGTACATTGCCACCGGGTCGTCGGCCTTTTCACCCAGATTCCACGCGGTGGTCGGTGCCACCGGGCCCATGATCACGTCGCACTGCTTGAAGGCTTCGACAAAATCCTGCGCAATCAGCCGGCGCAACTGCTGGGCCTTGATGTAGTAGGCGTCGTAGTAACCGTGCGACAGTACGTAAGTGCCCACCAGAATCCGGCGTTTGACCTCGGCACCGAAACCTTCGGCGCGAGTCTTCTTGTACATGTCGTTCAGATCGCCGTATTCGGCGGCCCGGTGGCCGTAACGCACGCCGTCGTAACGGCTGAGGTTGGACGACGCTTCGGCCGGGGCGATGACGTAGTAGGCGGCAATCGCCAGCTTGCTGTTGGGCAGGCTGACTTCGACGACTTCGGCGCCGAGTTTCCTGTATTCGGCGACGGCGGCGTCGATACGCGCTGCCACGTCGCCGGCCAGGCCTTCACCGAAGAACTCGCGTGGCAGGCCGATTTTCAGGCCGGTCAGCGGTTTGTCCAGATCGCGGCGGTAGTCTTCCTTGGCGCGATCCAGGCTGGTCGAGTCACGCTCATCAAAGCCGGACATGACATTCAGCAGCAGCGCGCAGTCTTCCGCCGAACGGGCCATCGGGCCGCCCTGATCCAGGCTGGAGGCGTAGGCAATCATGCCGTAACGTGACACCACGCCGTAAGTCGGCTTGATGCCGCTGATGCCGCAGAAGGCTGCCGGTTGACGGATCGAGCCGCCGGTGTCGGTGCCGGTGGCCGCTGGTGTCAGCCGCGCCGCTACTGCCGCAGCCGAACCGCCGGAGCTGCCGCCTGGCACGGCATTCACGTCCCACGGGTTTTTCACCGCGCCGAAAAACGAGCTTTCGTTCGACGAGCCCATGGCGAACTCGTCCATGTTCAGCTTGCCCAGAATCACCGCGCCGGCCGCGTTGAACTGGCTGATCACGTGCGAATCGTAAGGCGCGACGAAGTTGTCGAGCATTTTTGAGCCGCAGGTGGTGCGCCAGCCTTTGGCAGTGAAGATATCTTTATGCGCAATCGGAATGCCGCTCAGCAGGCCGGCGTTACCGGCGGCGCGGGCGGCATCGGCTGCCTGAGCCTGGTCTAGCGACAGCGCGGCATCAACGGTGACAAACGCATTGAGTTGCGGGTTCAGTTGGGCGATACGGTCGAGATAGCGTTGTGTCAGTTCAACACTGGAAATCTGCTTGGCTGCCAGGGCAGCGGATAATTGCTTGAGGCTGGATTCGATCATGGTGTGTGGCACAGCCGCGCCGGACGGGCGGCCTGAGTCCTTACTCGATTACTTTGGGTACCAGGTACAGCCCGGCTTCGGTGAGTGGTGCGACGGACTGGAACAATTCGCGCTGATCGGCTTCTTTGACGAGGTCTTCACGCAGGCGCAGCATCACATCCTGCGCATGGCTCATCGGTTCGATGCCGGTGGTGTCAATGGCCTGCATCTGTTCGATCAGGCCGAATATGCCGTTGAGCTTGACCAGCACCTGTTCGGCATCCTGTTCGGTGACGGCGATGCGCGCCAGATTGGCAATGCGCTTCACGTCGTCGAGGTTGAGCGACATAGAATTCCTCTGGCAAAACTTCAATAAGTTAACTGGATTAGGGTATCATACTCCATTTGGGTAACCCAAGAGTCGGGCCTCTCGCGCCGGCCGGTTTTCCGCCAGACGCGCCGCACATTCCCGACGGTTGCGCAAACAACAAATCAAACATGGACATCGATCTGTCGCTGAGACTGCCGACGACAACGGCGGCACGGGTCACGTCTTGCGTCTGGGCAGGCCGCCGTGCGGTCACGACGCAACAGACAACAAACTGGGCACGAATCCTGTAACGCAGTCAATTCGAACTGCGTCACCACAACACCACAGAGCACATTTCCCCGGAATCATTCACCATGCTGAATTCACTGAGCGGTTACTTCTCCAACGATCTGGCTATTGACCTGGGTACTGCCAATACCCTGATTTTTGTTCGCGGCAAAGGTATTGTGCTGGATGAACCATCGGTTGTTTCCATCCTGCAGGAGGGGGGCTCCAGCAACAAGAAGCATATCCTGGCCGTTGGCCTGGAAGCCAAAAAGATGCTGGGCCGCACGCCGGGCTCGATTTCGGCCATCCGGCCGATGAAAGACGGCGTGATTGCCGATTTCACCATTACCGAACAGATGCTCAAGCAGTTCATCCGCAAGGTTAGCCCGTCGCGCCTGTTCAGCCCCAGCCCGCGGATCGTGATCTGCGTGCCCTGTGGCTCGACCCAGGTCGAGCGCCGGGCGATCAAGGAGTCGGCACTCGGCGCCGGCGCGCGCAAGGTGGCGTTGATCGAGGAGCCGATGGCTGCAGCAATGGGCGCCGGCCTGCCGGTGGAAGAACCCACCGGCTCGATGGTGGTGGACATTGGTGGCGGCACGACCGAAGTCGGCGTGATCTCGCTCGGCGGCATTGTCTACTCCAGTTCGGTGCGGGTCGGGGGTGACAAGTTCGACGAATCAATCATCAACTACATTCGCCGCAACTACGGCATGTTGATCGGCGAAACCACCGCTGAAGAAATCAAGAAGCGTATCGGCTCGGCTTTCCCGGGGGCCGAGGTGCGTGAAATGGAAGTCAAGGGCCGTAATCTGGCCGAAGGTATTCCACGTTCGTTCACCATTTCGTCGAACGAGATTCTCGAAGCGCTGACCGAGCCGTTGAACCAGATCGTTTCTGCCGTCAAGCAGGCGCTGGAACAAACACCGCCGGAACTGGGCGCCGATATTGCCGAAAAAGGCATGGTGCTGACCGGCGGTGGCGCGTTGCTGCGCGATCTGGATCGTTTGCTGATGGAAGAAACCGGCCTGCCGGTGATCGTGGCTGACGATCCGCTGACCTGCGTGGTGCGTGGCTCGGGCAAGGCGCTGGACAAAATCGACACTGTCGGCAGCATTTTCACCAACGATTGACCTTAATGTGAGCAAGGCCCAGGCCCGCTGCGATTGATCCTGCAGCGGGCTTTGTCGTCATGGAACAACAAGATTTTTTCCTCAAGGGAATCAGCCCGACCGTCAAGTTCGCCATTTTCGGCGTGCTGTCGCTGCTGCTGCTGCTGATCGACACTCACTACCGGGTGCTGAACGTGGTGCGCGATGTGGTCTCGATCGGGTTGCGTCCACTGCAGACCGTTGCCAGTGCGCCCGTGGCAGGGGTGCGCCGTGCCGGCGATTTTCTGGTGTTTCAGTCGGAGCTGATCCGTGACAACGCCCGTCTGCAACGCCAGGTGCTGGCCGATCAAGCGCAATTGCTGCGCATGCAGTCGCTGCAGCGCCAACTGGATGAGTTGCGCCAGCTTGTGGCTACCGTCGAACCGATGGCTCTGCCTCCCTTGTATGGCGAGGTGTTGTACGGTGGCAAGGACCCCTTTACCCGCAAGATAATCGTCAACCGTGGTGACAACCACGGTGTCCGTGAGGGGCAGATTGCCATCGACAGTTTCGGTGTGCTGGGTCAGGTGACCCGGGTGATGCCGCTGGTTAGCGAGATCACCCTGGTCACGGATCGAGAGCACACGGTGCCGGTTCAGGTGCAGCGGACCGGACAGCGTGCCGTGCTGGTGGGCACCGGCCGCCCCGATCAGCTGGAAATCCGTTTTCTGCCGGTGAATGTCGATATCAAGGCCGGCGACATACTGGTTTCCAGCCCGGTAGGGGGCATTTATCCGGAGGGTTTGCCCGTAGCCCGGGTGGCCAAGGTGGATCGGCCGGGCAGCCTGATGTTTGCCCGCATTCATTGTGTGCCACTGGGAAATGTTGACCGGCACCGTTACCTGCTGATCCTGCGCGAAACCGTGCCGATTCCCCCGCCGCCTCCGGAGCCGGTGGCCAGCGAGACAAAGCCGCGTCGTACCAAACAAGGAGGTCATCACTGATGCCGGTGTACATGGAGCCCCGACAGATATTGCGCCCGGTGAGCCGCCTGTGGATATTTGCATCCTTCCTGCTGGCGTTCCTGTGCAATCTCATTCCCTGGGATAACCGGCTGATTACCTTTCAGCCCGATTTCATTGCCATGCTGCTGATTTACTGGTCGATTCATCAGCCAGGCAGGGTCAGCACCGGCATTGCGTTCGCCTGCGGCATCCTGATGGATATCGCCGATGCGAACGTTTTCGGCCAGCATGCGCTGGCCTACGTCACGATGGCGTTCCTGGTCTGGCAGTGGCGCCGCCGGATTCTGATGCACACGCTCTGGCAGCAATCCGCACATGTGCTGGTGCTGCTGCTGGCATGCCAGTTGCTGATGGTGTTGGTGCGAATGGCCGGGGGCGCGCCATTTATCGGTTTGGGCTATTTTGTTGCTTCGTTGACCGGCGCTTTGCTCTGGTCTTCGCTGTCACATCTGTTGCAGGCGCCACAACGTCAGGCGGTAAAAGCCAGGTATGAAACCAGCGACGCTGCTTAAAGACAGCGGCTCGGAGCGGTTCAGTTTCCAGAGCCGGCTGCTGGTTGCCCTGGGTGTGGTATTTCTGGCGTTTTCGGGCCTGATTGCCCGGTTTGTCTACCTGCAAGTGATTCAGCATCAGCATTACCAGACGCTGGCAGAGAGCAACCGGATTTCCATCGTGCCGATCGTTCCCAATCGCGGGTTGATCTACGACCGCAACGGTGTGTTGCTGGTTCACAACTTCTCTGCCTACACACTGGAGATTACCCGCAGCAAGGTTGCGGATCTGGAGACAACCCTGGCCGAGCTGAGCCAGATCATCGAGATCACCGCCAAGGATCGCAAGCGGTTCAAGAAGCTGCAGGATGAAAGCAAAAATTTCGAGAGCCTGCCGATCAAGACCCGGTTGACCGATGATGAAGTGGCCCGGTTTGCCGCCAACCGTTACCGTTTCCCGGGTGTCGAGATCAATGCCCGCCTGTTTCGACATTACCCGCATGGCGACACGGCTTCCCACCTGATCGGCTATATCGGCCGGATCAACGACCGGGATCTGGCCCAGATCGAGGCCAGTGAAGAAGCCACCAACTACCGCGGTACGGACCATATCGGTAAGTCCGGCCTGGAGCAGAGCTACGAGCGTGAGCTGCATGGCATCACTGGCTATG
This sequence comes from uncultured Burkholderiales bacterium, assembly GCA_964495595.1. Lineage (GTDB taxonomy): Bacteria > Pseudomonadota > Gammaproteobacteria > Burkholderiales > SCOH01 > CALMFQ01. The sequence goes on from CAZBWH010000055.1 coordinate 6,571, forward strand.
CCGAAGTGGAAACCGATGCCGGCGGCCGGCCGATGCGCACCTTGCGTACCCGTGCGCCGGTTGCTGGAAACAATCTGTTGCTGTCGGTCGACCTGGAGTTGCAGCGTATTGTCGAGAGTGCTTTTGGTGACCGCCGCGGCGCGCTGGTTGCCATCGAGCCCGCTACCGGCGGTGTGCTGGCGCTGGTATCCCGACCCGGTTTCGACCCCAATCTGTTTGTTGACGGGATCGATGTGCAGAACTGGAAGGAGCTCAACGAGTCCTCCGACAAGCCGCTGAATAACCGGGCGCTGCAGGGAACCTACCCGCCAGGCTCGACCTTCAAGCCTTTCATGGCCCTGGCGGCGCTGGAAACCGGCAAGCGAACGCCTGCTCAGGCGATTGCGGATCCTGGTTTTTACGTGTTTGGTGGTCATCGTTTCCGCGATGACAAACCGGGTGGCCACGGCTATGTCGACATGTACAAGTCGATCGTGGTCTCGTGCGATACCTACTACTACCAGCTGGCAACCGACATGGGGATCGATGCAATTGCCCGCTTTATGGGCAGCATTGGCTTTGGCAGTGAAACCGGCATCGACATCAAGGGCGAAAAGACCGGCGTCCTGCCGTCGCCGGAATGGAAGCGAAAGCGGTTCCGCAAGCCGGAAATGCAGAAATGGTACGCTGGCGAAACCGTCAGTATCGGCATTGGCCAGGGTTACAACAGCTATACCCCGATCCAGCTGGCGAGTGCCGTGGCCACGCTGGCCAATGACGGCGTGATGTACCGTCCGCATGTCGTACGCCATGTCGAAGACGCCGCCACTGGAAACCGTCGTGCCATCGAGCCACAGCCGATCAAGCGGCTGCCCTGGCAACAGAAGAATATCGATGTGATCAAGCGTGGCATGGTAGGCGTCAATACCGAGGGTACCGGCGCCCGTGCGTTTGCCGGCGCGGGATACGTTGCGGCCGGCAAGACGGGGACTGCACAGGTGTTCAGCCTCAAGGGAGCCAAATACAGCGAACACAGCACCAAGGAGCACCTGCGTGACCATGCGTTGTATGTCGCGTTTGCCCCTGCCGATGATCCAAGGATTGCCGTAGCGGTGCTGGTGGAAAACGGCGGATTCGGTGCTCAGTCGGCAGCGCCGATTGCACGACAGGTGTTTGATTATTACCTGCTTGGCAAGCGCCCGAAAGCGCCCGCAGCCGAAGACAGCGCAGCAGGAGACAATCAATGATCCGCCGGGTATGGCAATTGTTCATACGTAACTTTGACGGCCCGCTGCTGCTGCTGGCGTTGACTCTGTTGCTGGTTAATCTGGCCGTGTTGTTCAGCGCATCGAATCAAAGCCTCGACCGCATCGTCGCCCAGCTCATCAATATGAGTGTGGCTTTTGGCGTGATGTGGCTGGCAGCCAACATTCCGCCACAGAAAATGATGGGCCTGGCGCCTCCCATTTACCTGCTGGGCGTGCTGATGCTGATCGGTGTGGCCGTGGCGGGCGACGTGGTCAATGGTGCCCGGCGCTGGCTGCATATCGGCGTAACCCGGATCCAGCCTTCCGAAATCATGAAGATTGCTTTGCCGATGATGCTGGCGTGGTATTTCCAGCGGCAGCAGGCCAGCCCGAGAATGCGGGATTTCGCCATTGCGGCTGTTTTGATGGCGGTTCCTCTGGCGCTGATTCTCAAGCAACCCGATCTAGGAACGGCGATTCTGGTGGGTGCCGCCAGTTTCTATGTCCTGTTTCTTGCCGGACTGCACGCCGGTTTCGTCTGGGGGCTGCTGGCAGCCGGGGTCGGCGGCATATATTTCGTGACCCACTGGGATCTGTGTGTCAGCGTATTCCACGACTATCAGTGTCGCCGGGTCGCAACCATGCTCGATCCGATGGAAGACCCGCTGGGAGCCGGTTATCACACCATCCAGGGAACGATTGCCATCGGTTCGGGCGGAGTGTTGGGCAAGGGGTGGCTCAAAGGCACCCAGACTCACCTGGATTTCATTCCGGAACGCACGACGGATTTCATTTTTGCCGTATTCGCCGAGGAGTTCGGCCTGATCGGCAATGTGCTGCTGCTGGTGCTGTATTTGCTGGTGATCGGGCGCGGGCTGTATATCGCATCCAAGGCATCCAACACCTTTGGTCGGTTGATGGCCGGCGCGATTGCGCTGAGTTTCTTTACCTACGCTTTTGTCAATATCGGCATGGTGTCGGGCATCCTGCCGGTAGTAGGCGTGCCGCTGCCACTGATCAGCTACGGCGGTACGGCGCTGGTCACTTTGTTGCTCGGATTCGGTATCCTGATGAGCATTCACGCTCATCGCAAACTGGTCCCCTCCTGACCGGAGATACCGCTTCTGGCGCGCCTTCCGGCGGGCCGGATGGCTGCATCAGGAAATGCGAATTCATACAAATCAACATTTTAGATTTGCCCCTCTAAAACATTTGTGTTTCAATGAAATGGTCATCAACCATTCGTATTGCCTGTCAAATGCCTGGCAGCCATGTTTCGGGAGCCTGAATCAGTATTCCTTGTTGCTCTCCATCCAGCATGATTGTCCGTCGTCGACACAACGTCGACGCTGTCGGAAAGCCTGCAGCCTGCAAAGCTGTGCAGTGTTCATCCCTCAGGCAGTTGCCGGCAAACAGTGCGTCCTATGAGCCGTAGCCGTTTCAAAATTACCCAGCAGGGGTGTAGTGACCGAGTTTCCCTGCGAACATTGTTCCGCCAGAAATTGATGCTTGCTTCCGGCACCGCTGCCGGGCTTCTGGTTGCTGCCTGCAGCACCGCCATCAAGGCGCCGGTGGAGCCTCACAAGCCGCTGATCGCCACGGCACCGTCTCCAGCCATCATCGAGCGGGCCGTAACAACGCCGCGTCCGGGGGCATACTACTTGGACGATGGTCCACCGGATGTGGTTCCGGTCGATCTGGCCAAGGTGCGTGACGCTACGCCACAAATCGAAGAACTGCACCGGTTTGCCAACAAGCCTTACCAGGTGATGGGCGAGAGCTATGTGCCGGTGCGTGACTACAAGCCCTACCAGGCCAGGGGTGTCGCATCGTGGTATGGCAAGAAATTTCACGGCAGGAAGACTTCTTCCGGTGAAATTTACGACATGTTCGCGATGACCGCTGCACACCCGACCCTGCCCATTCCCAGTTACGCTCGGGTGATCAACCCGGCCAACGGCAAGTCCGTGGTGGTCAAGATCAATGATCGCGGGCCGTTCCACAAAGGGCGGATCATGGATTTGTCCTATGCCGCAGCGCACCGGTTGGGATATGCCAGCAGGGGGAGTGCGACTGTAGAGGTCGAAAGCATTACGCCGGAGCAGATTGCTGAATTCAAGCGTTCCGGCAAGTGGGCTGCCCAGCAGACCGAGCCGGTACCGGCCAGCGAAGGTGTGCAGACCGCTGCTGCCATGACGCACGCCCTCAACGAAACAACACTGTCGTCAGTCGAGCCTGAGCCGGTAGCCGCTGAAAAGGGTATGCCCGATGTGGCCTCATTGCCTGTGGCTGGCGGCAAGGGGGTGTTTCTGCAAATTGGCGCGTTTCGCAACAAAGACAATGCTGAAGGCCTGAAATCACGGTTGACGTCCAGTGCCGGAGCTTTGCCGGGGGATGTCAGTGTCGTCAGTCGCGAAGGGCTGTTCCGTATTCATGTCGGGCCTTACGACAGTGAGCAGTCAGCCCGTCTGGCGGCCAGCCAGCTGCGCGGCAATTTGAGTCTGAACGCTGTGCTAGTTCGCTGATGGCGTTGCAGGCCAGTCGTTTGCGGTTTCCGCCGGCGCACTGGCAACGGCAGGCACGGCTTGCAGTGGCCAGCGCAGGTGTGCTGGCTTACCCCACCGAATCGTGTTTCGGTCTGGGCTGCGATCCCCGGCAGCGCCCAGCCTTGCAAAAGGTGCTCGCGCTCAAGCGGCGGCCGAAGGCCAAGGGTATGCTGCTGATCGCATCCGATCTGGCACAGATTCTACCGTTCATCCAGCCGCCTTCCGCTGACGACCTGGCCCGGTTTGCGCAGTGGTGGCCAGGCCCGTTTACACTGCTGCTGCCAGCCAGTCGCCGGGTAGTGCCGTTGTTGCGTGGGCGCCACCGCAAGATCGCTGTGCGGATTACTGATCATCCTCCGGCTGCCGGCCTGTGTCATTTTTTGGGAATGCCCTTGGTTTCGACCAGTGCCAACTTGTCCGGCCGTGTTGCGCTGAAACGTGCAGCAGACTGCCGCCGGGTGTTCGGCCGTCGGGTGCTGACTTTACCCGGCATGATTGGGCTTGCCCGCAAACCTTCCTCCATCATTGATTATCCTTCCGGCAGAATCCTGCGCGGCTGAATGGCAATCCGTTGACTTATATCAGGCTGATTTAGGCCGGATATTATTATTGATGTAAAATCAGGCGGTTTAGCCCAACTCCTCTGACCATGCAGTTATTCACGCTTGGCCTCAACCACCAGACGGCGCCGGTTTCCGTGCGCGAGAAACTGGCTTTTTCGGCCGAATCGTTGCCTGCGGCGCTAGCAAGCCTGCTGGGGCAGCATGAGGTCAAGGAAGCTGCGATTGTGTCGACTTGCAATCGCACCGAAATATACTGCAATACGCCCAATCCGCAGGCAGCAACCCACTGGCTGGCCAGCTATCACCAGGTGGCCGAGGATGAGATTCGGCCCTATCTGTACCTGTTGCCCAGCGATCAGGCTGTGCGCCATGCATTCCGGGTCGCATCAGGTCTGGATTCGATGGTGCTGGGCGAGGCGCAGATTCTTGGTCAGCTCAAGGATTCGGTTCGTCAGGCACAGCATGCCGGCTCGCTGGGTATTCTGCTCAATGCCTTGTTTCAACGTACTTTTTCGGTTGCGAAGGAGGTCCGTACCCGGACCGAGATCGGCGCCAATTCGGTATCAATGGCCGCTGCAGCAGTGCGGCTTGCCGAGCGGATCTTTCCCAGTGTACGCGGTACACGGGTGTTGTTCATTGGTGCCGGCGAGATGATCGAGTTATGTGCCACGCATTTCGCCGCTCAGTGTCCAAGGTCGATCACCGTCGCCAACCGTACCCTGGAACGGGCAAGAACCCTTGCGGCGCAGTTTGGCGGACAGGCGATCACGCTGGCCGAATTGCCTGCACAGCTCGCTGCCCATGATATCGTGGTGACGTCCACGGGCAGTACGCTGCCGATTCTGGGCAAGGGCATGGTCGAGCGGGCGCTGAAGGCACGCCGCAGGCAGCCGATTTTCATGGTTGACCTGGCTGTGCCGCGTGACGTTGAGGCCGAGGTGGCGGAGCTGGAGGATGTTTATCTGTACACGGTCGACGATCTGGCGGGTGTGGTGCAGGAGGGCCGTGACCGGCGGCAACATGCCGTGCATGAGGCGGAATCAATCATCGACGACAAGGTTGCCGAGTTCATGTCGTGGATGGAGGGGCGCGATGTGGTACCTCTGATCCGTTCGCTGCGCGATCGGGCTGAGCGGCTGCGGCGTCATGAATTGGAAAAGGCCTGCCGGGCGCTGGACCGCGGTGACGATCCGCGGCGGGTACTGGAATCGCTGGCCAGCAGCCTTACCAACAAGTTTACCCACTTGCCGACCCACGCGCTCAATCATGCTGCTGCCGACGAACGGGACGGCCTGATCGACGCGGTCAGCCGCATCTACCAGATTCACGACCCCGATTGACCGGGGTTGTCGATCATATTATTCACTTTTGTCAGCGGTCGTTGACCGCATTCCGGATAGTTGTCTGATGAAACCCAGTATCGCCGCCAAGCTTGCCCAGCTCGTTGATCGCCAGGATGAGGTGAGCCGCCTGCTCGCCAGCGAGGAGGCGACCCGGGATATGGATCTGTTTCGCAGGTTGGGGCGCGAGCATGCCGAAATTACCCCCGTGGTTGAGATGTATCGGGCGTATCAGCAGTGTGAGCGTGATCTGCAGACTGCCCAGGAGCTGCTGTCCGACCCGGACATGCGCGAGCTGGCAGAGGCGGAGCTAAATGAAGGGCGCGAGCGGCTGGCACGGCTGGATCTGCAGTTGCAGACACTGATGTTGCCGCGTGACCCCAATGATGAGCGCAACCTGTTCCTGGAGGTCCGTGCCGGGACGGGCGGCGATGAGTCGGCGCTGTTTGCTGCCGATTTGTTCCGGATGTACTCACGTTTTGCCGAGCGCAACCGCTGGCAGGTCGAGGTGTTGTCGGCGAATGAATCCGATCTGGGGGGGTACCGCGAGATCATTGCCAGAGTGGTCGGCACGGGGGCTTATTCCAGGCTGAAGTTCGAATCGGGAGGACATCGGGTGCAACGGGTGCCTGCCACCGAAACCCAGGGGCGCATCCACACATCAGCCTGTACAGTCGCTGTCATGCCGGAGGCCGATGAGCTGGAAACGGTGGAAATCCGCAGCGAAGACATTCGGGTGGATACTTTCCGTGCATCGGGAGCCGGCGGCCAGCACATCAACAAAACTGATTCGGCGGTCCGGATCACTCACTTGCCAACCGGGATCGTGGTCGAGTGTCAGGACGACCGTTCGCAGCACAAAAACAAATCACGGGCGATGAGTGTGCTGGCGGCCCGCATCAAGGATGCCCAGGAGCGGGAGCGTCACGCCAGGGAGGCGGCAACCCGCAAGAGCCTGGTTGGATCGGGCGATCGTTCAGAGCGGATTCGCACCTACAATTTTCCACAGGGGCGGGTAACGGACCACCGCATCAACCTGACGCTGTACAAGATTGATCAGATCATGGATGGCGATCTGCAGGAGCTGACCCAGGCTTTACAGCAAGAGCACCAGGCCGAGTTGCTGGCGGCGCTTGGTGACGCTGGCTGAAACGTCATCTACGGGCCTGTGTCGGCCGGCCCACATGCTTGATTCGATGCCTCGCGGCCGGATCAATGGGTCGATGCCAGTTTGGCCGGCGCGTCCTTGCTGCCTTTGCCATCATCGACAAGCGGTTTGGTCTTGATGGTCAGCCAGCCGTAGTAGCTGTGCTTGATCATGTCTACCGGGCCTTTCTCGTCCAGCGAAGCTATTTCCTTGATCCAGTCAGTCACCACGCCGGTCAGGGTGTAGCTGTCTTTGGGGTCTGTGGATTTTTCGACCAGTTCAGGCGTGGTGTAGACCAGCAGGTAACGATCCTTGCGCCACGCGCGGTCAACTTTTATTTCGCCGTAGAAATGCGACTGATGCGACCAGTCTGCGGGCTTGAAGGTGTCCAGCGCCTTGACCAGGCAGCGGGTGGGCTGCATCTTGCGGTCGAGGAAAACCAGCACCGGGTAAAACAACTTGGGATTGACCGTGCTCTTGAAAATGATCTTGTAAGGCTGGTTGTAGGCGGGCAATTCGTAAGCATGATATGGGCTGCGGCCGCTGTCGAACTCGAAGTGCGGGTCGAACGGGGAAACCTCGGTCGCCCGATCCTTGATCACTTTGGGGTAGATCTTTGGCGGTGGCGGGTTCTTGGCCAGCAGGGTATCCCACTTGGTAACCTGTGGCAGTTTTTCGCTGCATTTGACATTCGAGTCAAGCACTGGAACCGGCGGCGGATCGCCTACCTGCGGGCCTTCGGCCAGCAGCGGTTTGTCGGGGGCCAGGCCAAATTCCAGCGGAATGCGCACGGTGCCGGCGACCGGCTTGCCGTCGCGGGTTGCCGGTTCGAATTTCCAGGCGGTGACGGTGTCGATGGCTTGTACGTCCAGACGGGGAAACCCGCTTGATTCGGCGATCTTCGCGTCTTGTAGCAGGCCGTCGCGGCTGATCAGCGCCAGCACGGTCACGCGGCCTTTTTCGCCCAGCTGGCGGGAAACGGGGGAGTACACGGGGGCCGGGTTCTTCAGGCTGGGGCCTTCGAAACGCGGCGGGGTTTCCTTGGGCTGTTCCGCTACAATAGGCCCTTGAGCAGCGGGGCTGGCTGGCTGCTCGGCCAGTGAGGGGGCTGCACTCAGCGTTGCCAGCAACAGCCAGGGAAGGGTTTTGTGTGTAAACATGCTCTAACCACCAAATATGCTGGGTAAATATCGCCAGTCAATTCAAATCATTAGCGACCATTGTAATAGAATAATCGCTCTAGCGGGAAATTCATAGCGTTTGAGTGGGCTTTTTGCCGCCGGTTCCCTTCTGCTGCGTGATCGTTAAGGATAGCGAGATCAATGTCCCCTGACATTCTTGATGTGTATTCGGCGCCACTGGCTGGCCACACCCTGATCGAGGCCAGTGCCGGCACCGGCAAGACCTGGACGTTGTCCGGCCTGTATGCCCGGCTGCTGCTTGATGCTGAGCTGAACCTGCAGGTGGGTGAGATCTTGGTGGTGACTTTCACCACGGCGGCCACCGGAGAGTTGCGCGACCGGATCCGCAAGCGGTTGGCGGATGTGCTGGAGAGCTTCCGGACGGGAGTGGGCAGCGATGAATTCTGTGAGCGGCTGCTGGCTGGTTTTTCCGGTGAGCGTGAGTGGGCGGTGCGCAAGCTGACGCGGGCCGTGGCGGGGTTTGACGATGCGTCGGTATTTACCATTCACGGATTCTGTCAGCGGGTGCTGGCTGATGCGGCGTTTGAGTCCGGTGCGGATTTTGGCCTGTCATTGCTGACCGACCAGAGCGAATTGCTGATTGAGGTGGCAGAGGATTACTGGCGCCGGCAGGTATACCCCGCTCAGGGGCCTTGGCTGGATTTCCTGCAATTGCAGGAAGCTGCGCCCGAGGGGTGGCTCGGGTTGCTCAAGGAGTGGCTGGGGCATTCGCAGCGACAACTGCTGCCTTTGCCGCCAGTGCCGGAGTTGGCCGCTGTGCTGGCGCGTTTCGAGGCTGGTCTGGCGGCGCTGGCGCCGCTTTGGCGTGTCCACCGGAAGCAGGTGGGCGAGGCGCTGGCCAGTGATCCCGGCCTGAATCGCAAGTCGTATGACTCCAAATCATTGGGTTCGCGCCTGCAGGCGGTGGATACCCTGATTGAGCGTGATCAGGTGGGGCGGGCATTGTTCGGGGGAGGCAAGGCACGCGAGCCGCTGATCCGGTTCAGCGCCGACCGGGTGGCGGCGGCGGCAAAGAAAGGCTTTGCGCCGCTGACTCACCCGTTTTTCGATGCTGTCGGCGAGTTGATCCGGCTGGCCGACGAATTGCTCCCGGTTTTCCGCTTGCGGTTGCGGCATCTGCTGGCCGGCCTGTGGCAATACTTGCGGCAGGAGTTGCCGCGACGCAAGCAGGAGCGGCAGCAGATATCGTTCGACGATCTGCTGGAGCAGGTATGGCAGGCAACCCACGGCCCGCAGCGGGAACAGGTCTGTGCGGCGATCCGGGCACGTTACCGGGCTGCGTTGGTCGATGAATTCCAGGATACCGATCCGGTTCAGTGCGGCATTTTCCAGGCGGTGTATGCTGGCTCGGGTTTGCCGCTGTTTTTTGTCGGAGACCCAAAGCAGGCGATTTACCGTTTTCGTGGGGCGGATATTCATGCCTATCTGGCGGCCCGGCGCAACGTGGATCGGACGGCGACACTGGACACCAACCAGCGTTCGATTCCGCCGTTGATCAGGGCGGTGAATGCGCTGTTCGGCAATGGTCGTCGCCCGGGGGCATTTGTTGACGCAGGCATCGCTTTCCAGCCGGTGCGTGCAGCCGACCGGCCGCTCCCGGCGCTGTATCTGGCCGATGAGCCACCGCAGGCGCTGCAGTTTTTGCTGCTGCCGGCGCAGATGACCGACAAGGGCGAAAAGACGCTCTCACTGACCGCTGCCGGCGAGCTGGCAGCTGCGGGTACTGCGAACGAGATCGCTCGGCTGCTGACCATGTCGGCGGCCGGGCAGGCGTGGATCGGTGAACCTCAGGCGCACCGGCCGCTGGGGGGAGGCGATATTGCCGTGCTGGTGCCCGGTGCCTGGCAGGCCCGCCAGATCCAGGCCGAGCTGCGTTTGCGTGGCATTGCCAGTGTTCGGCAGGTGCGTGAGAGCGTGTTTGCCAGCCAGGAAGCGCACGCGCTGCTGGCAGTGTTGCAGGCGATTGCCATGCCAACCCGGCAGGGCTGGGTGCGCAGTGCGCTGGTGTCGACGCTGATGGGGTATGACATCAATACGTTGCAGCAGATGATTGATCAAGGAGAGCCGTGGGAGAGCGTGCTCGATCAATTCGGCCTCTGGCACCAGTCATGGCGCGAAGGAGGCTTCATGCGCATGTTGCGTCACTGGCTGGACTGGCCGGGGGCGCAGGGCAGGTCGGTTGTCCAGCGTTTGCTCGCCCGTATCGACGGAGAGCGGCAGCTGACCAATCTGCTGCATCTGGCCGAGCTGTTGCAGCAACAGAGCCGGCAGCGGGTCGGGATCGAGCCTTTGCTGATCTGGCTGCAGCGGATGCTGGATGACCCCGACGCTGCGGGCGATGCGGCATTGATGCGGCTGGAAAGCGACGCAGACCGGGTTCAGATCGTTACCATCCATTCAAGCAAGGGGCTGGAATATCCACTGGTGTTCTGCCCCTGGCTGTTTGACGGCAAGCTGGGAGGGGATGATGTGGCTGTGGGGTTTCATCAGGATGACCAGGCCTGGCTGGATTTCGGTAGCCGGCAGTTCGACAGCCATCGCCGGCTGGCTGCCCGGGAGACATTGGCCGAAAAGGTCCGGCTGGCCTATGTGGCGTTGACCCGGGCCCGGTATCGCTGCCTGGTGGTTTGGGGAAACGTCGGCATTCTGGCGGCCCCCTCGGGCAACGATGATGCGCAGGCAGGGCTGGTGCGCGGCCTGCATGGCTCGGCGCTGGCCTGGCTGCTGCACCCCTGCCCCGACCAGGATGCGCAGGCCGACCCGCTGCTGGCGATGCGTAGCCATTGCGCCGGGCTCGACAGTGCGGCGATCGGGGCCGATTTGCGTCGTTTGCAGTCTGCCGAGCCGGACGCGATCGGCATTCGACCCCTGTTGCTGACCGATGAACCGGTGATGGCCGTCATGGCTGCCGAAGAAACGCCGACACGCATGCCGGCCACATTCAGCCGTGATGCCTTGCGCTGGGGTTGGCGGGTGGTGAGCTTTTCCGGGCTGACCCGCGAGGCCTTGCCGGCAGCCCCCAGTGAACAACTGGAAGCGGCAGATCGCGATGCCGTCGGAGCCGGGGCGTCGGGCAACGAAACCGACCCCCGCTTACGCGAGCTGGATGGATACGGCTTTCCGTTGGGCGAAGTACCCGCTTCGGTCGCCGGTACCACCGTGCATGCGATCCTTGAGCAGTGGAACTGGGATCTGCCGGATGCGCTGCCTGCGGTGGTTGAGTGCGAACTGGCCCGGGCCGGGCTGCAGCCGCGCTGGCAGCCGGTGGTCGAATCGATGGTGCGGCACACGGTCGCAACCCGGCTGGACCGGCAGGCCTTGACGCTGGCCAGTGTGCCGGCTGGCCGGCGGCTGGCCGAAATGGAATTCACCTTTCCTTTGCGGCGACTGTCTGTCGCCGCTGTCCAGCAATGGCTGCAGCGGCCGCAGTCAGGGGTTGACCCGGTCTTTGCCGACGCATCCCGGCAGCTGGGGTTCGACAGCCTGCAAGGATTCATGCGCGGTTTCATCGATCTGGTATTCGAGGCGGGCGGCCGTTATTACATCGTCGACTACAAGACCAACCGTCTGGGCGACCAGCCGGCCGACTATGCGCCTGAGCGGTTGCGGCAGGCCATGGCCCACAGCCATTACTACTTGCAATATCTGATCTACAGCGTTGCCGTGCACCGCTACCTGGCATCGCGCCTGCCTGACTATGATTTCGAGCGTCATTTCGGTGGCGTGTATTACCTGTTTTTGCGCGGCATGGCCGATGAAAGCGGGCATACCGGCGTATTTTTTGATCGCCCCTCGGCGGTGCTGATCGACGCATTCGAACGGCAAATAATGGGAGCTGGATCGTGAACGCCGCCGCCGGATTGCCGGCATCTGTTCTGGGCGCTGAACTGGGTCGGGTGCTGAGCCGGTTGCATACACCCCTGCCTGTGCCGGTGCAGCAGGCCCTGGATGGGGTCTGCCTGGCGCTGGCCGAGGGGCATGTCTGTCTTGACCTGGCTGCCGTGGCCGGGCAGCGGCAGGGGGACGCGAGGTTGCCGGCGCTGCCGGATTGGCTGGCGGCATTGCGTGCTCATCCTGCGGTAGGCGGGCCTGGCCAGTTCAGGCCATTGACACTGGACCTTGCCGGACGCCTCTACCTGACCCGCTATTGGTGCTACGAGCAGCGACTGGCCCAGTGCTTGCTGAGGCTGGCTGGCCGGCCGGACGATACCGTCGATCTGGCGACGTTGCGCGAACGGCTGGACATCCTGTTTGCCGGCGGACCGCAGCCCGACTGGCAAAAGGCCGCAGCGGCCTGTGCCGTGCTGCAGCGGGTGTGCGTCATTTCCGGCGGCCCGGGAACGGGCAAGACCACCACGGTGGTCCGGTTGCTCGCCGCGTTGCAGCAGATGGCCGGCGGGCGGCTGGTGATACGGCTGGCTGCTCCCACCGGCAAGGCGGCGGCGCGGATGAGTGAATCGATCCGCAAGGCCAAGCCAGCGCTGGCCTTGCCCGAGCCTCTGGCCGCCAGCCTGCCGGAAACGGCCGGCACGCTGCATCGCTTGCTTGGCGTTGTGCCCGATTCCGCCCGCCCGCGCCACCATGCCGGCCATCCGCTGGCGCTGGATGTGCTGGTGGTTGACGAGGCGTCGATGATTGATCTGGCGTTGATGGCCAAGCTGGCCGATGCCTTGCCCGAGCAGGCACGGCTGATCCTGTTGGGAGACAAGGATCAGCTTGATTCGGTCGAAGCCGGTGCCGTGTTCGGCCAACTGTGTGCGTTGCAAAGCTGCGATGCCGCATTCGCCGCCCGGATGCAGGCTGCGGCCGGGATTGCGCTTGTTGCTGCGGCCGGGCCGTCTGTCATCGGCAACAGCGTGATCCTGTTGCAGCACAGCTACCGCTTTGACACCGGCAGCGGGATTGGCGAACTGGCGCGGCTCACCCATGCCGGTCAGGGAGCTGCTGCGTTGCAACTGTTCCGGAGCGGCCAGCGGCAAGATATCGCCTTGCATGAGGCTGAATTCAGCCAGTACCAGGCCAGCTTGCTGCAGCAGGTCGAGCAGCGGTTTGCCGATTACTGGCTCGCAATCCGGCAGGCCGATGCGGCTGCGGCGTTTGCCGCGTTTGGCCGTTTCCGCCTGCTGGCTGCCCAGCGCGAGGGCGCTACCGGCGTCAGCGGGCTGAATGCCGCCATCGAGCAGCGCTGGGCCAGGCACGGCTGGCTGAATCCACGCGCTCCCTGGTACGCCGGCCGGCCGGTGATGGTGGCCGAAAACGATTACGCGCTGCAGTTGTTCAACGGCGACATCGGCCTCACCCTGCTACGCCAGGGCCGGCTGCAGGTTGCTTTCGAAGGTGAGGGCGGCAGCCTGCGCTGGTTCAATCCTGCCCGACTGCCGCGGCATGACACGGCTTACGCCATGACGGTGCATAAAAGCCAAGGCTCGGAATTCGATGCCGTGGCGCTGGTGTTGCCCGACAGCAAGATGCCTCTGCTGACTCGCAACCTGATCTACACCGGCATCACCCGTGCCAGAAGGCAGGTTGACATCTGGGGGCCGGGGGCGGTGCTGCAGCGGGCCATCGAAGATGCACCAGCCCGGCACTCTGGGCTGGCAGATGCGTTGCGTGGCCGGCTCAGTGAAAGGAATGATCCATGCGCTACCTGATGGCCACTCTGACCCTGGGGCCGTTGCTACTGCTGCAGGGCCGCCATGTGCGCCGGGTGACGCCGGTGTTGCCTGAGCCTCCGGGCTTGCGGGAAGGACAATCCGGCTCGGGGCCGGCGCTGCGCCTGCTGATTGTCGGCGATTCGGCTGCCGCCGGCGTGGGGGCGGCCACGCAGAATGAGGCATTGTCCGGACAACTGGTCGCCGCGCTGGCCAGAGATTACCGTGTAAGCTGGAAACTGCTGGCCCGCACCGGATCAACCACCCCCGACGCGCTGGCTTGGTTGCGCCAGTTGCCGCGGGAGTCATTCGATGTGGTGGTGACGTCGCTGGGGGTCAATGACGTGACCGCCAACCGCCATCCGGCGCGCTGGTTGCGCGACAAGTCGCAATTGATCGAGTTGCTGCGTCAGGAATACGGCGCGGCGCTGGTGCTGGTATCCGCGCTGCCGCCGATGCACCGGTTTCCCGCCTTGCCGCAGCCTCTGCGCTGGTATCTGGGAGCTCAGGCGCGAGACTACAACCGGCTTCTGCAAGCCTGGCTGGCCAGCTGTCCGGGATGCCGGCTGGAGGCCGTCGAGGCCCCGCAGTACGGCGAGCAACTGATCGCCAGTGATGGCTTTCATCCCGGACCGGGATTTTACCGGCTGTGGGCGGCGCAACTGGCGGCTACGGTTCGCCGGCACGGGCCGGCAGCCGGGCGCTGACCCGGCTTGCCGGATGGGCGCTTCAGGTTCCGCCGGTTTCGCACCAAGGGGTGTGCTGCTCCTGATCGAGCCGCGCCAGGTCGGTCTGGCGTTTGATGTCGGCCAGTCGTTTGCGCAAGTGCTCGGGCAGGTGGGCGATGGTTTCCTGGATCGCTACGCTGAGCAGATCGCCGGCAAGGCAGGCCGGGTCGCGGCCGAAAATTGCGCCCAAAGCCTGCAGGTCACGGCTGAGGGCGGTGGGGATCGGGGTTTTGATGGCGCGAATCGACGAGCTGTTCAGATCACAGCTGTACGCTTCGGGCACCGGGCTGGCACACAGTTCGTCGACGAAATGTTCGAGTTGGGTTTGCATGGTGGTCTCCTTGGCTGGCGGTGCCGGCAGGTCGGCACCAAAACAGGCGGATTGCTGCAGGGGCCCGGACGGGCCATGGCGACAGGTGGGGCGGTCTGCCGGCCATGTTTTCACTATAGCGCGGCTGATGACGGGTTCAAGCTAAATGAATATCAGTGTCATCTAATATAAAGTCGCTGTAAATTCAACCGCTTGTCAGTGATCCGATCGCTGCCCTACGCTGGCCGTAACGGTGTACTTTTATGCTGTTCAACGGGTGCCAATCAAGAGAGGCAGGCGCTACATGAACATTTTCCGGTGGCTGGCTTCAAGATAACTTCGGTGGCGCAGCGGCCTCGGGGAGTGGGGGCGATTTCTTGGCGCTGCTCGGCGGCACGCAACGCCGCCGCAAGCAACACCGGC
>CAZBWH010000056.1:0-20475 GCA_964495595.1 uncultured Burkholderiales bacterium
CCCGGAGTGGTTGCTGCGCTTGCCCGAGGGGATGGGGCTGCGGCAGTCGATGGCGCTGGGCACGGCCGGCCTCACCGCGATGCTGTGTGTGCTGGCGCTGGAGCAGCATGGCGTGCGCCCGGCAAGCGGCAGGGTGGTTGTCACCGGTGCGACAGGCGGTGTGGGGAGCCTGGCGGTAGCCATTCTTGCGCGGCTGGGCTGGCAGGTGGTGGCCGTCACCGGCAAGCCGGAGCAGGGTGACTGGCTCAGGCAACTGGGCGCCAGCGAAATCGTGGCCCGCGATACCCTAGCGGCACCGGCGCGGCCACTGGAATCGGAAAGTTATGCCGCGGCGATCGACACCGCAGGGGGCGCTGTGCTGGCCGGCCTGTTGCCGCGCATGGCCTGGGGCGCTTGTGTCGCGGCGTGCGGTCTGGCCGCCGGCGCCAGCCTGCAGACGACCGTCATGCCGTTCATCCTGCGTGGCGTCACGCTGGCGGGCGTCGATTCGGTGCAATGCCCGCTGGCCACGCGTGAGGTTGCCTGGCAACGGCTGGCCGAATGCTTGCCGGCCGATGCGCTGGCTGGACTGGTGCGCGAGATCGGGCTGGAAGACGTTGTGACGATGTGCCGCCAGATGCAGCAGGGGCAGTCTCATGGCCGGGTTGTGGTGCGGCTGGCCGGAGAGGGCTGATGCGCATTCCGCCGGTGGGCGCCCCGGCTGTTCCGCCGGCCAGCGACCCGACGCCGGTCAGAGCGCCCGCAGCCACTGCGGCTGCCTCACCGGTTGCCGCGCATGAATACCGGCCGGTCAATACGCCGGTGGCAGCGGTGGTCAGTGTGGAGCGGCGCCATCTACCCGACCGCCGCAAGGTGTGCACCTTGCGCCAGCCATTGCCCTGGTTGCTGGAGTTTCGCCTGGTTGGCGACCGGCGCCGCCGCACCCGGCGGCGCGATGACCGGGCCGATCATGTCGATGACTGGGGCTGACCGTCTGGCGGCTGCCTGTCGATCAGCAGCCGGGTAAAGTCGTCGGCAGCCACCGGTTTGCTGCACAGGTATCCCTGGTATTCATTGCACTGGTGGCTGGTCAGAAAGGCCAGTTGTTCCGGCGTTTCCACGCCTTCGGCAATTACCGATAGCTTCAGGCTTTGCGCCATGTGGATGATGGCACGGGTAATCGCGGCGTCATCGGGGTCGGTAGTGATGTCGCGCACGAACGACTGGTCGATCTTCAGCTTGTCGATCGGGAAGCGCTTCAGGTAGCTCAGCGACGAATAGCCGGTGCCAAAGTCGTCAATCGACAGCTTGACGCCGATCTCACGAAGCCGGTGCATGGTGCCGATGGTGCTGTCCGAGCCTTCCATGATCAGCCCTTCGGTCAGCTCCAGTTCCAGGTGCTGCGGTGGCAGGCCACTGCGAGCCAGCGCATGGTTGACACTTTGTTCCAGCGATTTCTGCCGGAACTGGATCGCCGAGATGTTGACCGCAATGGTCAGCGGATAGCCCATCCGGTGCCAGCGCTGGGCCTGTAGGCAGGCTTCTTGCAGCACCCAGTGGCCAATCGGTACGATCAGCCCGGTTTCTTCAGCCACTGGAATGAACCGTAGGGGCGAAATCTGCCCTTGTTCGGGATGCTGCCAGCGCAGCAGGGCTTCGGCGCCGATGATCCGGCCGTTGCTGATATCGATCTGCGGCTGGTAGCATACCTGCAGTGCATTGTGTTCCAGCGCCCGCTTCAGCCCCGATTCGATCTGGGCTCGCTCGATTGCCTTCACGCTCAGCTCGTGGGTAAAGAAATGGTGGCTGTTACGACCGGCCGCCTTGGCTTGGTACATCGCCGCGTCGGCATGGCGGATCAGGGTTTCGCAATCTTCTCCATCGCGTGGATAGAGGGCAATCCCCAGGCTGCTGGAAATGCTGAATTCGTATTCGTCGATCAGATACGGGGCGGACAGGGCGCTCTCGACCGTGCCGACAATCGCCTCTACGGCGGCAATGTCTTGCAGGCGCGGTAACAGCAGCAGGAATTCATCGCTTCCTTGGCGACAAACCGAGTCGGCGTCGCGCAGGCAGGATTTCAGCCGCTGGGCAACCGCGTGCAGCAGCCGGTCACCTACCGGGTGGCCAAGCGAATCGTTGATGGTCTTGAAGCGATCCAGATCCAGCGAAATCACGGCCAGGATCTCACTGCTGCGCAAGCATTGCAGGATGGCCTGCTGCACGCGATCCTGGAACAGTGTCCGGTTGGGCAGCCCGGTCAGGTGATCGTGCTCGGTCAGGTAACGGAAATGCTCTTCCCAGGCGCGCCGCTCGCTGATGTCGGTCAGATGGGCAATGTAGTTCACCGGATGACCGAACTCATCACGAACCAGCCGCAGGGTCAGCCAGATGACGATGCTGCTGCCATCCCGGTGGCGGTACGCCAGTTCGCCTTCCCAGTAGCCGGTATTGTCCAGTGTGCTCCACATGCCCTGCAGATAGCTGTCGTCATTGGCGCTGCCGCTGTGTATCTGCAGCGGGCGGCCGTAAAGCTCGTGAAATGCGTAGCCGGTAATGGTGCTGAAGGCGCGGTTGGCCGAAACCACTACCCGGCTGTTGTCGGCGATTGCAATGCCTTCGCCACTGTTATCGAACACACGGGCAGCCAGTTGCAGCTTGGCTTCGGTTTTCTTGCGCTCGCTGAGATCGCGGGCGGTGCCCCACATGCCAGTGATGTTGCCCTGCTCGTCACGGATCAGTGAACACTTGACGCTGACCGGGAACACCCGGCCCTGGCGGTCGACATACTCTTTCTCGTATTCATCGGTATACCCTTGGCGAAACAGTTGTTTTTCGACGATCTGCGCTTCCATTGCGTGCCAGCGTTCCGGGGTGACATCGGTGTAAGCCAGATGGCGCAGCTGTTCCAGCGAATAGCCCAGCATCTGCTGATAGCAGGCATTGGCATCGACAAACCGCCCGTGGATATCCAGCACGGCAACACCATCGCGGTTGTCGTCAAACAGCGAACGATACTTGCGTTCGGATTCGGCCAGCAATTGCTGCTGGCGGATGTGTTCCCGCCGGTCGCTGGCCCGCTGCTCGGCCAAGGCATCGAGTATCCCGCCCAGTTCGCCCCATTCATCGCCACTGGCCAGGCTGGCTCGTGCCGCAACGTCGCCGGCAGCCATCCTCCGGGCCGCTGCGGTCAGACTGTCCAGCGGCTGCTGGAAAAACCGCTGCACCAACAGCCAGCCGGCCCCAGTCAGCAGCAGCAGGAAAGCCAGGAACCCTCCGATGTGTCTGGCGGCCTGCTGGCGCTTTTCCTGCCGGGTCTGGCTCAGGTCGTATTCGATGAACAAGGCGGATGTCTGATCCGGTTTCAGCTCGCCCAGCCCGCCATGCAGCGAAATGGGCAGATAGGCCCGCATCAGCGAATTGTCGTCGGCAAAGCGGACAATGCGCATGCCTCGCTGACGCGCCAGTGCGGCTTCCCGGTCATTGAAACCAGGGCTTAAGATCAGCAGGTGCTGCTTGAGCCAGTCCATCCGGTTCGCTGCCAGAACCCGGTTGTCAGGGTCGATCAGCGCAATCGTACGGTAGTTGCCGCTGGCCATCAGGTTGGCGATACTGGTCTGAATGCCACCCAGCCGTTGTTCGCTGATCGCCAGATCCCAGTTGGCATCGATCAGCGATACCAGCTCGGCTATCCGTTTGCGGGAATCCGATTCTACGGTCTGCTGGATGGTGATCACCCGGTCGAGCACGAAATAACCGCCGAGCAACGCGGCCATCAGCAGCCCCGTGCCGGCGAGCAGCGGGCGGATCGACCGCAGCGGTCGCTGGGTCACGGCGAGCGAACCCTGAGCCATTGCGGATCCAGCCGCAGTGGCAATATCGTTTGCCCGACTGGCAGCAGCCCGCTTTGCAGCATGTGCTGGCGAAGCCGCGATTCGGCGGTGGTCAGTGTCGAGCCTGGTTTCAGCATGGCGGCTGCCTGCTCCGGTGCGGGAAACTGCAGTTCGTTGAGGACGCTGGCTATCTGTTCCGGCGACAAGCGTTGGCGGGGCATCATCTGGCGGATGGCCTGCTGCCGGTTGCGTTGCAGGTGCTGCAGGCCGATTCGCCAGGACTGCAGCAGATACGCCAGCTGGCGGGGCTGCTCCCGCAAGGTGCGCTCGCGTACTGCCAGCACGTCGATGATCTCGCCGGGAATCTGCCCGCTGTCGAACAGGCGTTGATACCCGCGGCCGATCAGCCGGCTGGCAATCGGTTGATAGGTCACGATGGCCGCAACCTCGCCACGCAGCATCACCGCCTCGTGCTGGTCAGCGCTGAGCGGCTCGATGGTTACTTCTCTGGTACTCAATCCTGCCGACTGCAGCGCCCGCATCAGCAAATAGGCTCCGGTCGCCAGGTTTTCCACGGCAACGCGCTGGCCGCGCAAATCGGCCAGGTTCCTGATTTCGGGCTTGGCCAATAGCATGTCGGCCCCGGCGGAAATATCCAGTACTGCCACCAGTCTCACATCCCGCACCTGCTGCTGCAGGGCGATGCTCTCATCCAGGGTCAGCGCCGCTGCGTCGATCAGGCCGTTACGCATGGCGTCAATCACTGGCATGCTGCTGGGGTATTCGATCAGCCGAACCTTGTCGGCCGCCAGCGCATCGCGCTCTCGAGCCAGATAAAAAGGTTCGTAACCGATCCAAAGATTGGTTCCCAGCCGCAGCGGTGGCTCGGTGGCAGCCGGACAACCGCCGAGCAACAGGTAGGCGGTCAGCAACAGGATCGAGGCGAAGATTCGGGGCAGCATACCCTTGTTGATAATGGATGAACCCCGTTGCAGCAAGGTGGGTGCGGCACAATGCCGCGATCAGTCGTGTAGTGGCGACAGATTTTCGAACAACGCCAGCGCTTGCGGGTTGGCCAGCGCATCCTTGTTTTTCACCGGCAGGCCGTGGATCACGTTCCGTACCGCCAGTTCGACGATCTTGCCGCTGATGGTGCGCGGGATATCGGCGACGGCAATGATTTTCGCCGGCACATGGCGCGGGCTGGCGCCGTCGCGGATCTGTTTGCGCAGCTTTTGCTCCAGTCCGGCATCGAGCACATGCCCCGGTTGCATGCGCACGAACAGGATCACCCGTACATCGCCCTGCCAATCCTGGCCGACCGCGATCGCTTCCATCACTTCCGGAAAACGTTCGACCTGGCGGTAGATTTCCGCTGTGCCGATGCGCACGCCGCCGGGGTTGAGCACGGTGTCGGAGCGGCCGTAGATGATCAGGCCGTCGTGTTCGGTCAGTTCGGCATAGTCGCCGTGGCACCAGATGTTGGCGAAACGCTCGAAATACGCCGCGTGGTATTTGCTGCCGTCGGCGTCGTTCCAGAAGCCGATCGGCATCGACGGGAACGGCCGGGTGCAGACCAGCTCGCCTTTTTCGCCCCGCACCGGCTGGCCGGCATCGTTGTAGATCGCCACCGCCATGCCGAGGCCGCGGCATTGCAGCTCGCCTCGATACACCGGCAGCAGCGGGTTGCCGAGCGCGAAACAGGAGATGATGTCGGTGCCACCGGAAATCGACGACAGGCGCACGTCAGGCTTGATATCGCGGTAGACGAAGTCGTAACTTTCCGGCAACAGCGGCGATCCGGTCGACAGAATGACCTGCAGGCTGGCGAGATCATGGCTGTGGCCGGGCCTGGAGCCGGCTTTTTCCAGCGCAGCCAGGTATTTGGCGCTGGTGCCGAAGGTAGTGAAGCGTTCGTCACGACAATAGTCCCACAGGATATTGGCATCCGGATGGAACGGCGAGCCGTCGTACAACATCACCGTGGCGCCCACCGCCAGAGCCGACACCAGCCAGTTCCACATCATCCAGCCGCAGGTGGTGAAGTAGAAAATCCGGTCGTCGGCGCGCAGGTCGCCATGTAATACGTGTTCTTTCAGGTGCTGCAGCAAGGTGCCACCGGCCGAGTGGACAATGCATTTCGGCACGCCGGTGGTGCCGGACGAATACATGATGTACAGCGGATGGTCGAACGGCAGCTGGGCAAACTCGATTTCGCTGGCCTTGCGATCCAGGCAATCGGCCCACAACGCGGCATGGGGCAGGGCGCCGATATTGGGCTCGGGCTGCAGATAAGGCACCACGATCAGCTTCTGCAGGCTGGGCAATTGCGCGGCGATGGCGGCGATACGCTGCAGGCTGTCGATCTGTTTGCCGGCGTAGACATAACCGTCGGCGGCGAACAGTACTTTCGGCGCGATCTGGCCGAAACGGTCGAGCACGCCCTGGATGCCGAAATCCGGCGAACACGACGACCACACCGCGCCAATGCTGGTTGTCGCCAGCATGGCAATCACCGTCTGCGGCAGATTGGGCATGAAACCGGCCACACGGTCGCCGGGCTGTACGCCCAGCTGGCGCAGGGTGGCGGCCAGTTGTGCCACCACCTTGTACAGCTCGGCGAAGCTGAGCCGGCGGCTGATGCCGTCTTCGCCACGGAACACCAGCGCATCGGCATCGTCGCGGCGGCGTAGCAGGTTTTCGGCGAAATTCAGCCGGCTGCCGCAGAACCAGCGTGCACCGGGCATCCTGTCGCCATCCTGCAATACCTGATCCCAGCGCCGGCTGGCGCGGACTTCGCAGAAATCCCATAAATCGACCCAGAAGGCTTCAATCTGCTCGATCGACCATTGATACAGGGCCGGGTAATCGGCAAGCGTTGTGCCATGGCGCTGGTTGATGAAACTGCGGAATGCTTGCAGGTTGGATGCCGCGATTGCGGCTGCAGTTGGCTGCCAGAGTGGAAAAGAAGTCATTGCCGAAATTTATTTACGTTAACGTAAACGGAATTTTATCATTCATTAAAAGAATGAGCCCGCCAAACTGGCGGGCCAGTGCAGCGCCTATTCTTCCTCCGTCGCTTCTTTTTCGGCGATATCGCGATGAACCTGCGCCATGTCCAGCGCCTTGACTTCGGTCAGCAGTTGCTCCAGCTGGCCAGCCGTCAACGCGCCGGGTTGTGAGAACAACATCACCTTTTCGCGCAACACCATCAGTGTCGGCACCGAACGGATCGAGAAGTTTCCCGCCAGATCCTGATTGGCGTCGACATCGATCTTGCCGAACACGACATCCGGATGCTGTTCCGCTGCCGCTTCGAATACCGGCGCGAACGCCTGGCACGGGCCGCACCAGCTGGCCCAGAAATCCAGTACCAAGGTTTGCTCGGATTCGATCAGCTGGTCAAAACTGGCGCCGGTGACTTCAATAACGGACATCTGGTTCCTTTCGAGTCGGGAAGCCCTTGGGGCTGTGATAAAATTCGGGGTCAACTGAGATTAACACGGGGCATGGGCATAACCTACTGCCCGGCAGCACAAAATCACGGAGCATGCACAGGATGTCAGGCAATACCCTCGGTCTGTTGTTTACCGTTACTTCGTTCGGCGAAAGCCACGGCCCGGCGATCGGTTGCGTGGTCGATGGCTGCCCGCCGGGAATGGAAATCAGCGCGGAGGAAATCCAGCTGGAGCTGGATCGCCGCAAGCCCGGCACCTCGCGCCATGTTACCCAGCGCAAGGAGCCGGATACGGTCGAAATCCTCTCCGGCGTATTCGAAGGCAAGACCACCGGTACGCCGATCGGCCTGCTGATCCGCAATCAGGATCAGCGCAGCCAGGATTATTCGAAAATCGCCGAAACCTTCCGCCCCGGTCATGCCGACTACACCTACTGGCAGAAATACGGCATCCGCGACTACCGTGGCGGTGGCCGAAGCTCGGCACGCGAAACTGCGGTGCGGGTGGCTGCCGGCGCCATCGCGAAGAAATGGCTGCTGCAGCGTTACGGCATCGTGATTCGTGGCTGCATGACTCAGCTCGGCGAAATCGGGATTCCGTTCGAATCCTGGGGTCACGTCGGCAACAATGCATTTTTCGCTGCCAACAACAGCGTAATCGACCAACTCGAAGCCTACATGGACCAGATCCGCTGCGAGCGCGATTCGGTCGGCGCGAAAATCCGCGTGGTGGCTGAAAACGTACCGGTCGGCTGGGGCGAACCGGTGTACGACCGCCTCGATGCCGATATCGCCTACGCGATGATGAACATCAATGCCGCCAAGGGCGTGGAAATCGGCGCCGGCTTTGCCTCGGTGGCACAGCGCGGCTCGGTGCACGGCGACGAGATGTTCCCCGACGGTTTCGGCGGCAACGAGGCCGGCGGCATTCTCGGCGGCATTTCCACCGGCCAGGACATCGAGGTCAATATCGCATTCAAACCGACGTCCAGCATCCCGCAGGAACGCAACTCGATCGACAAGGCCGGCAATCCGGTGCAGATGCAGACCACCGGCCGCCACGACCCGTGCGTCGGCATCCGCGCCACGCCGATTGCCGAAGCGATGCTGGCGCTGGTGCTGATCGACCATGCATTGCGCCATCGAGCCCAGTGCGGCGATGTGCTGGTTGACACGCCCAGGCTGGCTGCCAAGCGTAATTGATTTTCGGCTGCCCGATGGCGGGCTGCAGGCGATAAAAAAACCGGCTCAGTATTGAGCCGGCTTTTTTGCTCGCAGCCTGCCAGACTGGAACGATCGCCGCGAGTTGTGTGGAAAAACAGGCCGTTTTTTCCACTGGCGCAGCAGATCAGCCTTGGCGGCCAGGAGCGGTGAAGCCTGTGTCAATGGCGCCTAAAACAGCTCCAGATCGTTATCCGGCTGGCTTTTACGCGCTGCCAGCGCCTCTTCGGCGATTGCAATCGCATCCTTTACCGACATCCCCTTGAGGATGGCGTCAAACATCATCCGTTCTTCTTCCATGGTGTATTTGGACCGGATCAGGGTCTGCAGGGCTACCCATTCGGCCGGGTTGTACAGCCTGGACGGGTCGGCCACCAGCGCGGCCAGGGCATCTACCGAATCACACACATGCTGCAGCCGCTGAGTCATCCGGTCGTAGAACTGAAACGCCACGATCGCGTTATCGGTACTTCTGGCAGCTTCGATCGAGTTGTCCAGAATGCTCTGCCCGGCGGGCGTCTCCAGGATTTCCGCCGGCAGCGACTGGGCGCTGTCGCGGATCGCGTTCAGTCTGAGGAACATGCTGGAAAACGATTCGGCCAAGGTGCTGACTGAATCATGGCCTTCGCTCATCGAATGCTGAATCTGCCCGATGGCGACGCCCATCATCAGAATGGTTTCCCGAACCTGGCTCCAGTTGAGATCGGGTTGGTGTGCGGAACTTGCTCCGACGAGGTTGGCTGACATGGTGGCGGGTCTGCGTCCGTGTTGGTTGGTCGATCTTGATGCCGTGTACGCGGCATCCCTGCAGTCTTTATAGCAGGATTCTCAGCCCGTCATGTGCCGGTCGGATGTGTCGTGGCAGACGGTCGCACATGGCCTGATAGGCCAGCTCGTGCGTCATGTGGATCAGCCAGGTTTGCTGGGCGCCAATCCGGTTGGCCTGTTCGGCTGCCTGATCAAAACTGAAATGTGTCGGGTGCGGAACCAGGCGCAAGCTGTCCAGCAGCAACACATCCAGTCCCTCCAGCAAGGCCATGCTGCTGGCTGGAATCTCCGAGACATCGGTGATGTAGGCGAAATTGCCGATCCGGTAGCCGAAAATCGGCCATTTTCCGTGCCACACCGGAATAGGGGTGACGGTAACGCCGTGGATGCAAAAGGGCTGCTCAACCGGGTGAGCCTGTAATACCGGCTTGTCCCAGTGGTTGTTGGGTGGAAAAAAGGCATAGCTGAAGCGTTGCTGGATATCACCAAGGGTGAACGCATTGCCAAACAGCGGAATCGCCCCTCGCTGGTGAAAGCAATAGGCCCGCAGATCGTCGATGCCGTTCAGGTGATCCGCGTGCGGGTGGGTATACAGCACCGCATCGACACGATCGATCTGCTCCCGCAGGGCCTGCAGTCGCAGGTCTGGGCCGGTGTCGATCAACAGGGTCGATCCATTAACCCGCACCGCAACCGATGCTCGGGTGCGGCGATTGCGCGGGTCTGCCGACGTGCAGGTGCCGCAACCGCAGCCGATGACCGGCGTACCGGCACTCGAACCGCAGCCAAGCACAATCACTTCCAGCGTCATGCGGCTACCTTGAACAGGCGGAAGAAATTGGCCGTGGTCGCCTGCGCAATGACGGACAATGATTCGCCACGCAGATCGGCGATATGCTCGGCCACGTGCCTGACCAGTGCCGGGTGGTTCAGCTTGCCCCGGAACGGCACCGGCGCCAGATAGGGCGCATCGGTTTCCACCAGCATCCGCTCCAGCGGCACCTGTTGAGCCACTTCTTTGATCTGGGTTGCATTCTTGAAGGTGACGATTCCGGAAAACGAAATGTAAAAGCCCAGCGCCAGTGCCGTCTGTGCCACATCCCACGTTTCCGTAAAGCAGTGCATCACCCCGCCGCAATCCTGCGCGTTTTCTTCCTGCAGGATCCGCAGCGTGTCTTCGGCGGCCGACCGGGTGTGAATGATCAGTGGTTTGCCGCATTCACGCGCTGCCCGGATATGGGTACGAAAACGGTTGCGTTGCCACTCCAGATCACCCTGCAGCCGGTAATAATCCAGCCCGGTTTCGCCAATGGCGATCACTTTCGGATGCCGGGCCAGCTCAACCAGCTGCCCCACGGAGGGCTCCGGCGTGTCTTCGTAATCCGGATGCACCCCCACCGAGGCATACAGATTGGGATAACGTTCGGCCATATCCAGTACCGATGGCCACTCGGGCAGATTGACCGCCACGCACAAGGCATGGCTAACATGGTTCTGGCGCATCTGCGCCAGCAATAGCTCGGCCTGGTCGGCCAGCTCGGGAAAATTGATGTGGCAATGAGAGTCGATCAGCATGGGGTGAATCAGACAACAAAAAAGCCTGCCCGGCAAGCCCCGTGCAGAGCGGTGCCCAAGGCCGCCCTACGCCAGCCAAGCATGGCCGGGTGATGTATAGTCCATGAGGACCTACAGCAAACTGTCGCCGATGTTAAGAGAAACCTTCAGTGCCATCCGTGATTTTCCGCGACTGCGCGAGATCAGCGCCATCATGATCAGGCACGGGCTGGGCGACATGATCCAGCGGTTGCAGATTCCGCGCATGCTCGAAAAAGCCGGGCAATTCCTGCATATCCCGCTCGACAGCGGGAAAGAACACATGCCCTTGCCCGAGCGGGTAAGACAGGCACTGGAGGAACTCGGCCCTACCTTCATCAAGCTCGGACAAGTGCTCGCCACCCGGGTCGATGTTTTCCCCCCCGAATGGATCGCGGAATTCGAACGGCTGCAAAACGATGTGCCCCCGGTACCATTTGCCGATCTGGAGCCCGAGCTGGCCGCCACGCTCGGGCAATCGCCGAGGGTCATCTTTCGCGATCTGGACGAAACCCCTATCGGCTCCGCGTCGATAGCCCAGGTGCATCGGGCCTGGCTACCCACCGGCGAGCCCGTCGTGCTCAAAATCCGTCGCCCCGGCATTACTGCCAAGATCGAGGCCGATTTGCGCATCCTGGCCCATATCGCCAGCCTGATCGAACTGGAATTTCCAGAATCGCGCCGATACCAGCCAGGCAGCATCGTTGACCAGTTCGGCCGCTCGCTGATGCGCGAGCTTGATCTCGCCGTCGAAGCCCGGGCCGTCGAACGGTTCGCCCGTAATTTTGTCGCACACCCCTCAATCGTCATTCCCCGGATTTACTGGCAATGGACCTGCCCGATCATGAATGTCCAAGGCTACGTCAACGGCATACCGGGCAACGATCTGGCTGCTGTCGATGCCGCCGGGCTTGACCGCACCAGGCTGGCTGCCGATGGTGCCGATGCCGTGCTGAAGATGATCCTGATCGACGGCTACTTTCACGCTGATCCGCATCCGGGTAACGTGTTCTATTTGCGAGACGGCCGGATTGCCTTTATCGATTTCGGCATGGTCGGCCGGCTGCCCCATTATCGGCGCGACGAGATTGTCGATTTGCTCGCAGCGCTGGCCCGGCGCGACGAACGCAGCATTCTCGATGTCCTGATCGAATGGACCGGCGACGCTGCCGTCAACGAAAACCGCCTGTCGGCCGACATTGCCGATTTCATCTTCAACTACGAACACCTCAGCCTGCAGGATATCCACATTGGCCAACTGCTCAACGACGTGATCGCCATCATGCGCGAGCACTCGATTGCGCTGCCACCCGATCTTACCCTGCTGTTCAAGGCACTGATTACGCTTGAAGGACTGGGCCGGCAACTCGACCCACAGTTCCAGATGATCGAGCACATCACGCCTTTCGTGCGCAAGGTGATTCTGGACCGTTACGAGCCATCCAACCTGCTGCGCCGCGGCCAGCACGATCTGCAGGACGCCGCCGGCATGTTGTTTGGCGTACCCCGCGACATCGCCCGGCTGGTCAAGGAAATGCGCCGAGGCAAGGTGCGCATCGACCTCGACCTGAAGCGGCTGGATCATTTCGGAGGCCAGATCAACCGCAGCGTCAGCCGGCTGACCCTGGGTATCGTCACCGGCTGCCTGATTATCGGCTCCGCCATCGTCATGACCCTCCCTTACGGCCCCCGGCTGTTCGGCATGCCTGTGCTTGGCCTGTTTGGCTTTCTGCTCGCCTTCGTCAATAGCATCTGGGTGATCCTGTCGATCTGGCGCTCGGGCAAGGCATGAGCCGCTTGTCTGACGATCATCAACGGCGGTCGCAGGCCGATAGACCTGGCGCCAGCATCATGGTTAAGTGTATCCAACAACAGAAACGGTAGGAGAAACAGAGTGAAAACCACACATAGCGTACGGGGCTTTACGCTGATCGAGCTGATGATCGTCGTGGCGATCATGGGTATTCTGGCCGCCATTGCTGTTCCCGCGTATTCGGATTACGTCATGCGTGGCAAGCTCACCGAGGCCACCACTGCCTTGAGCAATCTGCGCGTCCAGCTGGAGCAGTACTATCAGGACAACCGCAATTACGGATCGACCGCCGCAAGCTGCGGATTGACAATGCCAACCCAGACCTATTTCACCTACACCTGTAAATGGGGTTCAACCTCAACCAACCAGTCCTATGTGCTGACAGCTACGGGCAAGGCCAGCGGTGGAACCAGCGGATTTACCTACACAGTGGATGAATCGAATACCCAATCCACCACCGCGTTGCCGACCGGCTGGGGCTCGGTTCCGGCTGCTTGCTGGATTACCAGAAAGGGCGGGTCATGTTGAGCGTCCGTAACCTGCGGCATTCGGCGGGCATGAGCCTGATCGAACTGGTCGTAACCTTGGCCATTATCGGCATTGTTTTCTCGCTTGGCTTGCCCAGCTATCAGGTGTGGATCCAGAACACCAAGATTCGCACTGCGGCCGAGTCGATCCTTAACGGGATGCAACTCGCACGTGCGGAGGCCGTACGTCGCAACACCAACGTCGGTTTTTACCTGGTGTCTGCGCTGGATGCCTCCTGTGCCGACGATGCCACCAGCAGTAACTGGCTGGTCAGCATTCAGGATCCTGTGGGTTTGTGTAACGTTGCACCTTCCGACTCCACCGCGCCACAGATCATCCAGAAGCGCTCGCAGCAAGAGGGCACCTCCAATGTCGTTACCGTGACGACCTTGCCGGCAGGCATGTCTTCGGTCAACTTCACTCCACTGGGGCGCACCACCAATACTACCAATGACCTGACTCAGGTCGATATCGCTGCCACTGATCCGCTCACCGGTAGCCGGGCACTGCGGGTCTTGATCGGGGCGGGTGGGGCCATCAAGATGTGCGACCCCCTGTTGCCTTCCTCTGGCGCCGACCCTCGGAGGTGCTGAACATGAACTCGACCTTTTATTCTGCCCGTTTCTCCCCGCAGCGCAGCGATCAGCAAGGCGTGATGCTGCTGGAAGCCTTGCTGGCCATCCTGATTTTCTCGATCGGTGTGCTTGCCGTGGTTGGCATGCAGGCGGCGGCAGTCAAATCGGTGGCTGATGCCAAATATCGTGCCGACGCCGCATTCCTGGCCAACCAGGTGATTGGCGAAATGTGGATCAACCGATCCAATCTGGCATCCTACAGCTACAGCGGCGGGACGCCTCCGTCGGTATTGTCGCGTTGGGTGTCCAAGGTATCTGCCACCTTGCCCGGCGTGAGTACTACGGCGAACAGCCCGACCATTGCCATCGGCGCCAGCAATGCCGTCACGATCACCATTCGTTGGCAGCCACCCAAGCCGGCCAGTCATGTGGTCAGTAATACCCACAGATTTGTTGTGGTTACCAGCATCAATTGATTCAAGGACGGGGTCTGTCATGAATAGAAGGCGTCATTTCCCACATGCCAGCGGTTTCAGTCTGGTAGAAGTGCTGGTGGCCCTGGTCATCGGCTCGCTGGCCATGGTGGTCGTGCTACAGGTGTTCTGGCTGTCTGAAGGCACCAAGCGTACATCGACCAGCGGCAGCGATGCCCAGCAAGGTGGATCGATGGGCTTGTATCTGCTTGAGCGCGATCTGCGTCAGGCCGGATATGGCATGAATGCCGTTCCAGCCTTGGGATGTACTGTGGTCGGATATGATAAAGGACCGCCGGTACGCGATCCGATTCCCGCCTTTGTATTTGCCCCCGTCGTGATCACCCAGGGCGCCACAAATGCGCCGGATACCATTTCGATCTCATACGGTAGCGATGCCAACTTTTCACCGGTGGCTGTGCTGACCCAGGCCAATGGTGGTAACAATGCCAATTACCAGGTGACATCCAATTTTGGTTTTACCATTAATGATTTGATCATCGTCACCGAGGTCGGTAATCCGCAATGCACCCTGGCCCAGGTAAATGAGATTCCGCCAGCAGGGGGTAATCCGCAGGTAATCCACAATACCGGGGTAAATAGTCCGCGGTACAACAAGGCCAGTGGCATGGGGGTCAATCATGGCATCGGTTCGCGAATCTACAATCTGGGCAAATTGCCTGTGGTCAACATCTATTCGGTGACCACGCCCTCGGCAACGGTTCCGGATGGCCGGTTGAATGTCCAGAACACCATTATCGACGCAAACGCCACTCCGATCGTTGACGGAGTCGTCAACCTGCAGGCCGAATATGGCATGGATGACGGCGTTAATAATGCAACCATTACCCAGGCTGTTTACGCAGCCGATGATGGCATTGTCGACAATTGGACCACGACCACGCCGGCCACCCCGGCAGCGTGGGCTCAGGTACTCGCGGTGCGGTTGGCCGTTGTTGCCCGCAGCGGATTGCGGGAAAAGCCTGACAAGGCCACCGGTCAGTGCAACATCACCGCCAGCCAGCCCACCTGGGCAGGATCGACCACATCGCCCATTGTTCTAGGCAATGACTCGGACGGAGTATCGTGGAAGTGTTATCGCTATCGCGTTTACGAAACCACCGTGCCGTTGCGCAACATGATCTGGAGGCCATCGTGAGCCCTAATACAAAACGTAACTCGGCTGGCCTGGTTAGCCGCCCTCCGTTGCGCCGCAGCCAGTCGGGTGTGGTGCTGTTTATCGCGCTGATCGTGCTGGTGGCCATGACCCTGGCCGGCATCGGCCTGGTGCGCTCAGTGTCTACGGGTAATCTGATCGCCGGCAATCTGGCATTCAAGCAGTCGGCGGTCAATGCAGGCGAACTGGCTATCGAGAGTGCCATGCAGTGGTTGGCTGCCAACACCAGCGGTACCGTGCTCAATGCCGACAACACGGCCCGTGGCTATTCGTCGGCCATGGGCGTGGTCAGTGACTGGACCGATGCCAGCGTGTGGCAATACGCTTTCCCGGCCAGCCCGACCGAAGACGCCGCTGGCAACAAGGTGCAAACCGTTATCCATCGCATGTGTACCAATACCGGCGCCTACAACGCGACGGGCAACCAGTGTGCGCTGCAGGCCAGCACCACCGCCGGTACCGGCACCAGTAAAGCGGTGGGGTCGTATGTTTACAACACCAAGCCAATGGCCTACTACCGTGTCACCACCCGAATTCAGGGGCCTCGCAATACCACCAGCTATATCCAGGCAATGTTGATGCTACCGCTGTAGTGCTGATCGTGTCATCGGAGCATTTGTTCAGAAAGCGCTGTACCCGGGAGATCGCCATGAAGAAAATCCATCTGCATTCATCCGTCGCCGCCGCGGCATTGCTACTTGTATCCGGCATTCAGACCGGCCACGGTGCCACGGCTGACCTGGCCGATTCGCCGCTGGCGACGTCGTCGGGTAATTCGGTCAAGCCAAACCTGATGTTTACCCTGGATGATTCAGGGAGTATGGCTAGGGATAGCCTGCCTGATGATGTGGGGAATTACTCGACTTCGTATAACTGCAAGCGCTATGACGCCACCATGAATGAACAATGCCGGCGTGGTGATCCTCCTTGGTACGCGAGCGAATATAACAAGATTTATTACAATCCCCAGATTACTTATTCTCCGGGGGTGATGCCGCACTCAACCATCATTGGAGGCTCTGTACCCATATTGAGCCCCCAAACCAATTTATCCGCCGTTGACAGAGATGCGTATGATGGTTCCACTTCAACTACCGATAATTTAGCTTCCGGATATACGGAGATTGTCTTTTGCCAAAGCAGTAGCGATGATCCGAACAGCAGCAGCAGCTACACAGGCGGCAGCCCGAGATGTAAAAAGAACGGCCCGAATTATGTTGTGCCGAACAGTACATATCGTAATCGCATGACAAAGACCAACAGCAGTCCTTTTTATTACGACTTGACACCAAAAGAGCATTGCAGTGACGAGGCATTGGTCAATTGCACCTTATCGACGGTGCCGACTGGCAGTTACATCTACCCGGCACCCGTTCGCCATTGCAAATCGTCTACTTTTGCCTCTTCAAGCAGCGCAGTGACAGGTAGCACCAGTGGTTCCCCGCGTTGTCAGTTGAAATACGCCCAGAGCACCCATTATTATGTGCGATACGGCAATTTCAACCGGGTGGATATCGTTCCTGCTACGGCAACTTACGGCGGGCGGCCCAATCGTACGGATTGTGCAGCCAAGCCGGTATGTACTTATGACGAAGAAGCGCTGAACTTTGCCAATTGGCATGCTTACTACCGCACCCGTATGCAAATGATGAAAACGGCAGCCGGACGTGCATTCATTCCGCTCGATGACCGGTATCGGGTGGGCTTTATTACGATCAATCCAATGAGCAGTAGCACCGTCTCAAGCGGCAAATATCTGAAAATTGATGATTTTACTATTGCCCACAAGACCAATTGGTATAACAAGTTTTATGCCCAAGCCTCTAATTCAGGCACCCCCCTGCGTGAAGCCTTGGCGAGGGTAGGTCGCCATTTCGCCGGCAAGACGGATGGCATCAATAATGGCATGACACCTGATCCGATGCAGTATTCTTGCCAGCCAAATTTCAATATCCTGACGACCGATGGCTACTGGAACGGTAATGCGGGGGTTCAACTGAATGGTTCCAGCGGAATTGGCAATCAGGATAATGTCGATTCTGGCTACACCAGCCGGTCGCTTTACGGTGCTTATGATGGCGGAGTGTCGGGCGCGTCTGATACCCTGGCTGATGTGGCGGCGTATTACTACAAAACCGATTTGCGGCCGACGGGTTCTACCAATGCCAACGGCGATCTGGTAGACGAAAACAACGTGCCAACCCGAACCCTCAGCGGCGATCTCAACACCCAGCAGCACATGACCACGTTTACCGTCGGTCTGGTCGATGGCCTGATGACCTACCGCTCGGACTATTACTCGGTGGCAGAGGGCGATTTCTACAAAATCAAGACAGCATCCAGTGGCTGTAGCTGGACCAGTGGTGTGTGTAACTGGCCTTTGCCGGTACATGATACTGCTTCGGCTCTGGACGATTTGTGGCATGCTGCCGTGAATGGCTTTGGCCGCTATTACAATGCGTCCAATCCGGTTGCGCTTTCCAATGGCCTGCAGGATGCGCTGTCGGAAATGGGCACGGTCGATGGTGCCGCATCGGCAGCCGCGACCAGCAGCCCGAACGTGACCAATACCGACAACAGCATTTTCAGCACTACTTATCGTACGGCGAAGTGGGACGGGGAAATCAAACGTCAGTCGATCAAGATGGATGGCAGCATTAACTCGACCGTCGAATGGGCCGCCAGCGCCCTGCTGGACGCCAAGGTGCAGGCTGCTTCCGATACCCGGACGATCTACACCTTTGATGCCGGGGCTACCAACAAGCTCAAGCCTTTCCAGTGGGCCAATCTGACTACGGCTGAGAGAGCCTATTTTACCGGCAAGGGTGTATTGCTTCACCAGTACTCAAACCTGGGCACTACCGAGCAAGGGATTGCTAACGATGGCGAGAAGCTGGTGCGGTATCTGCGCGGACAGACAGGCAACGAGATGTCCGGAGCGACCGGTTCGTTCCGTGACCGTGACCATGTACTCGGCGACACGGTAAGTGCCAAGCCCGCCTATGTCAGGGCTCCACGCTTTAATTTCGCCGACTCGGGATATGCGTCGTTCAAATCCAGCAATGCTGGAAGACAAGCCATGCTGTATATCGCCGCTAACGATGGCATGTTGCACGCCTTCAATGCGGACACAGGGCAGGAGGCTTGGGCGTTTGTTCCCAGAATGGTGATGCAGAACATGTACAAGCTGGCCGCTGATGACTACGAAGCAAGACACGCCTTCTTTGTAGATGGCTCGCCGGAGGTCATGGATGTCCAGATCGGTGGCACCTGGAAAACCCTGCTGGTTGGCGGGCTGAACAAGGGCGGGCGTGGCTACTATGCGCTCGATATCACCGATCCGGCCAACCCCAAGGCGTTGTGGGAATTCTGCTCAGACTCAACGATTTGCAGCAGCAACTATGACGTTAACCTGGGTTACACCTACGGCAACCCGGTTATTACCAAGAATGCTGCTGGCAACTGGGTGGTGTTGATTGCATCAGGTTACAACAACGTTAGCCCGGGTGACGGAGTCGGGCGCCTGTTCACGCTGGATGCCGCTACCGGGGCCAAGATTTCCGGGGCAACTTACAGTACAGCCTCGGGCAGCACTACGACTCCGAGTGGATTGGCAAAAATTTCGGTCTGGGCCGATGATGGTGACGTGGACAACACCGGGCTGTATGCATATGGCGGCGATCTGAATGGTGATGTCTGGCGTTTTGATCTGACTGCAACGCCGCTGTCGCCCAATCCGCTGA
The DNA here is from genome assembly GCA_964495595.1 of uncultured Burkholderiales bacterium. GTDB lineage: Bacteria > Pseudomonadota > Gammaproteobacteria > Burkholderiales > SCOH01 > CALMFQ01. The sequence goes on from CAZBWH010000056.1 coordinate 19,161, forward strand.
AATTGGCAGAACTGAAAAACGGCAGCACGCAGACACAGGCTGTCACTACCCGTCCGGAGCTGGGTGTATGTAATTACCGCAAGATGATCTTCGTTGGTACCGGCCGTTACCTTGGTGCATCGGATCTGAGCAATTCACAGACTCAAAGCGTTTATGGATTCAAGGACGAACTGGGGACCACCGGCTTGGGTAATTTGCATGCGTCGTCCAGCATGGTGCAACAGACCATGACCACCGACGGAACCGGTAACAAGCGGACGATAACCAGCAATACCGTGGATCTGGCGACCAAAAATGGCTGGTTTACCGACTTGCCGACGGCTGGTGAACGTGTGAACATTGATCCGCAACTGGTGTTGGGCACCTTGCTGGTCGCTGCCAACGTGCCATATTCCAATGCGTGCAACGCTGGCGGAGATAGCTGGTTGTATCAGTTTGATCACTGCACCGGCAGTTTTGTGTCTACGGCAACCGATGATCTGATTGGACAGAAGGTCACTGGCTCGACTTCGGTGGGCTTTGTGGTAATCAGCTTGCCGACGGGTGAAATCAAGCAGATCGTAACGGATAGCCGCGGCGTCAAAACTCCGTATGCAGTGGCAATCGGCGGTGTAGCCAGTGGTGCGCAACGGGTGGGTTGGCGTGAACTGCTGAACTGATTCAACCCACCTCGTCAAAGCCGCTCCCGGTAAAATGGGAGCGGCTTTTTAATTGGTTACCGTTACGAAAGGCTTGGTTATAGATGAAAACCCGCTTTACCGAGGTTTTTGGTGTAGAACATCCGATTGTTTGCCCTGGCATGAGCTGGATTGCCGTGCCGGAGCTGGTTGCTGCGGTGTCGCAGGCAGGGGGGCTGGGTATCCTGGCAACGGGGCCGCTTTCACCGGAGCAGACGCGGCAGGCAATTCGCCGTATTCGTTCGTTGACTGACCGTCCGTTTGGCATCGGCTGCACCTTGCTGATGCCAGGGGCTAAAGAAAACGCCGAGGTTGCGCTGGAAGAAAAAGTGCCGGTAATCAACTTCTCGCTGGGCAAGGGGGACTGGATCGTGCAGCGGGCACATGCCTACGGCGGCAAGGTGATTGCGACGGTGGTGACCGAAAAACATGCCCGCTCGGCTGAAAAGATCGGCTGCGATGCGCTGCTGGTCACCGGGCATGAGGCGGCCGCACATGGTGGCGAGGTGACTTCGCTGGTGCTGGTGCCGGCCGTCGCACGTGCGGTAAGCATTCCCGTCATTGCAGCGGGCGGCTTCAGTTCGGGGGGCTCGCTGTTGGCAGCGTTGGCGTTAGGGGCTGATGCGGTGGCGATGGGC
>CAZBWH010000057.1:0-20391 GCA_964495595.1 uncultured Burkholderiales bacterium
TTCCAGCCGGCCAACGTTAAAGCGGCTGCCTGCTTGATCGGCAGGCAAATGGTTCTGGATGAAAGCACCGGCTGCGCGGTAGATGTCTTCAAGGTTTTGCCGCGCAGCGTGAAGCGGCGGTGCCGCCAGCAACAATGGTAGCGGGAGGATCAGGCAGGGTCGGAATAGGCGTGCAAGGGTGCGCATTCCGGCATTTTACTGCATTTGCGTTGCAGTCATTGCCGGGCATGGAATGGCGCAAGCGCTGCATGGTATGCTTTGCCGCATTGCACGGCGGCGCCAGCCACTGTTTCTCAAGATTGCGGAGGTTACGTACAACGCGCCTCCCATTGCCAGGAATGTCATTCATGTACGCCATCGATAGAAATGTAGCCGTCATCAAACCGAGGTTGCCGTTTGCTGAGTGGCTCAACGCTTTGCCGGAAAACGATATCCAGCTTGGGCTGGATAATCTGCGGGCTGACTGCACCGTATTGCTGATCCCCGAGTTTGAGGAGCCTGAGCAAGCCATTTCGTATGTCGACGAACTCCACGAGCAAATCTTTGAGGCTGAACTCGGCTCGTGGTGTGATGATCGCCGATTGTGGCCGCAGCAGCGGAATCTCAAGACCTTCTGGGAGTGGTTTGAGGTCGAGATTCACACTATGGTTGTCGATACGCTGGATGAAGATGCCGAGCCGACACCGCATGAGGTGCATTGAATGCGGCTTGCGCAAAAGCTTGGTCTGCTTTCCGTGGCTATCGGGTTGAGTGGTGGTGCGGGTGCGGAGTCGCTTCATTACAATCTGGTCAATCTCGAAGTGTCGGTGCAGCGTGAGGTGCCAAATGACGAGATGCGCGCGGTACTGTTTGCCGAGCATACCGATACCGACCCGGCAAGGCTGGCAGGGCGGATCAACCGTCAGATGGGAGAGGCTCGCAAAGCCGCTGCAGCGTACCCTTCGATCCGGGTTGCCTCGGGCGACAATCAGACTTACCCGGTGTACGACGCGCGAAACCGCCAGTCGGGGTGGCGCAGCCGTGCCGAGGTACGGCTGGAGTGCCAGGATTTCCGGCTGTGTGCCGAATTGATCGGTCGCTTGCAGGCTTCGTTGCAACTTGGGGGATGGGAGTTTGCGTTGTCGCATTCGGCCCGCAAGCAGGTTGAGGAGTCGCTGATGACTGAAGCGATTGTGGCGTTTCGCCGTAAAGCGGATCTGGTGAGCGAAGCGCTGCATGCTCCCGGCTACCGGCTGGTCAATCTGGCGTTCAGCGGCCAGGGGGTACCACCACCGAGGTTTGCCATGGCCAAGGGGATGATGGCAGTGGCAGATGCCGCGCCGGTGGCGGAGGGCGGGTCAGGAAACGTGGCGCTGACCCTGAGCGGCAGTGTTCAGTTGCTGGCACCCTGAGCCGTACGCTGGCATGCTGGCGGTGTTCAGTGGCTGGTGCCGGCAGAGCGGGTAGTTTTGTTGAACACGTTGTATTTGCCGACCGGTTTGCTCATCGGCAGACGCTTAACCTCTTGAAAGGTGCTTGCATCGAATACGATGATGGCGCCATCGGTTTCCCACAGGCTGGCCAAGGCGAATCTGCCGTCACGGGTAAATTCGATGTGTGCCAGCGTCTTGCCCGGTTCCGGGCGAACTTCTGCCACGATTTCCAGCGTTTGCTTGTCGATGATCTGCAGCCGGTCTTTCATGGTGGGCGACATCATGCTGTCGATCCAGGCATAGGGTGTTTTTTCGTGGCTGCGCATGAAGAAGCCCGGCCCGTTGGTCTGGATGGTCTTGACGGTTTTCCAGTCTTGCATGTCGATGATGCTGACCGTGCCGTCTTTCAGGTTGGCGGACGCCAGTACTGGGGTGCCTTGCCAGGTCCAGGTGATGCCTGAGCCCAGATGGGGCATGCCGGCAATCTCAAGGTCGGCCACCTTGCGCCCCTGGTCCAGATCGACCACCTGTGCCTTTCCGGTACGGGAGGCGCCCATCATGTGGCGGTAGGGTTGATCAAAAAAGAAGTCATCCAGTACATCGTCCAGGCGGATGATGCGCGGGATCGGAATCGAAGCCACGCCCGGCACGCGGGTTGCAGCCGGGTAAGGAAGCTCCCACACTGCCGGTGTGTCTTTCAGCGCAATGATGAAGCTGTTGCGTGGTGCGGCATCATAGACGGCCGAGACCCGCGACAATCCGGCCTCGCCACTGCCGGCCGGGTAGGTGTGCCGGTGGTTCAGGTCGGCGTCCAGCAATACGGCGGTTCTGGGTAGGTAGTTGCCGACCAGCACCCATTTGCCGTCACTGGAGACTGCCACGTTGCGGGTGTTGATGCCTGCCCGGATTTCGGCCACGGTTTTCAGGTTCCAGATGTCGAATTTGCTGATCCAGCCGTCGCGGGAGGCGAAATAGACAAAGCGGCCGTCGGGTGTGAATTTCGGCCCGCCGTGCAAGGCAAAGCGGGTGGCAAAGCGGTGGATTGGCTCCAGCTTGTCGCCATCGAGCAGCGTGGCGTGGTGGTCGCCGCCTTCGACGACAATGAACAGGTTTTTTGGATCGGCCTTGAATTGCGGGCGGGCGGGCAGCTTTGCCGCACCGCGCAGCGCCACTCGTGAGGCGCGGATGTCCTGGTCGGTCCATTTTGGCTCAGTGGCGGGCGGGCTGTAGAGGTAGTCAGCCAGCAGGGCCATGTCGGTGTCGCTGAGTGTGTTGCCGAACGCCGGCATCTGGGTCGCTGGCCGGCCCTGGCGGATCACCTTGAGGGCTTCGGACTTCTTCAGCCGTTCCAGGTTCTGCGGTAGCAGTGCCGGGCCCATTCCGCCCAATCGTTCGGCGCCATGGCAGGACTGGCAATGTTGCGAAAACAAGCGTGCTGCGGTCGGGGGGCTGGGGTCGGCCGCGCAGGCGATCCGGGTGGCGGCGAGCAGTGCGAGAGTGAGAGGGGCTCGAAAGGACATGATTCAGCTGAAGTCGGAAGGGTGAATATGGGGTTCCAGCGGGCAGACCAGCGGCAGGAATTCGCCGAGCCTGGGCGAGTAGCCCATCAGGGCGCCACGGTCGATATCGAAATACCAGCCGTGTACTGACAACTCGTTGCGTTCCACCTTGTCGGCAATCCACGGGTAAGTCAGCAGGTTTTGCAGCGACACCAGAATGCTGGCCAGTTCGGCGGCACGCAGCTGGGCGTCAGGCGAATGGTTCGGCAATTCGGCCAGCACCCGTTCGCGTGCGGCGTCGGCAAGCGACATCCAGCGTTCGACGAAGCCCGATGGCGAGACGGCCTTGCTGGTTCCCTGCATCAGGGCGCGGATGCCACCACAGTGTTGATGGCCGAGCACGATGACCCGTTCCACGTTCAGGGCGTTGATGGCGAACTCGACGGCCGAGCTGACACCCTGAACGGTGTTGCCGATCTGGAACGGTGGAATCAGGTTGGCTACGTTGCGGATCACGAACATGTCGCCCGGATCGCTGCCGGTCAGCAGTGCCGGATCGGCGCGTGAATCGCAGCAGCCGATCAGCAATGTTTTCGGCTTCTGGCCACGACGCAGATCGTCGAACAGGTCTTGCTGGTCGGAAAAATACTTTTGCTGGAATTGCTGGAAGCCGCGGATGAATTTCTCGATGTCTTGCATGGATGATCCCTGAGGCAGCCGAGGCTGCGGTAACGGTCGCAGATTGCACCGCCCAGCCAGGCTGGAGCAGATATGTGGCTATTCTGCGGCGACTCTGCGAACCGGTATATAGGGCGTTGTGGCTAGTCTGGGTGAGCCATCGGCAATACCCAGTTCGTCATCGTCCAGGTAGCAAGCCGGGTCTTCCTGCCACGGGTCGCCCGACACCTGCCAGGCGCGCACCCGGGTGTTACCGCCACAGATGTCGAAATACTGGCACTGGCTGCAGCGGCCCTTGATCTGGCGGGGCTGCTGCTTGAGCCCGGCCATGATTGGGTCGGAGGTGTCCTGCCAGATGGTCGAGAACGGGCGTTCCCTGACATTGCCCAGGGTGTAGTTCCACCACATGGTGTCGGGATGAACATTGCCAAGGTTGTCGATGTTGGCGATGTTGATCCCGGATGAATTGCCGCCCCATTGCGCCAGCCGTGCCCGCATGGCCGGCGCTTGTTCTGGTCGCATGCGTTCTACCCAGTGCAGCAGGTAGACGCCATCGGCATCGTTGTTGCCGGTGACGAACTCTTTGCCGCCGCCGCGCTGCGCATCCTGCCAGGCGGTGTCGAACAGCAGGTTCATCGCCCAGCGGGTGGTCTGGTGCATTACGTCGTCCTTGCGATTCTTGTTACCGCGGCCGGCGTAGTTGAGATGCGAGAAATAGAATTTGTCCAGCCCTTCGTCGTCGAGCAGCTTCAGCAGCAACGGCAGCTCGGGGGCATTGTCCTGGGTCATGGTGAAGCGCAGCCCCACCTTGATGCCCAGCCGCTTTGCCAGGCGGATGCCGTGCATCGAGGCATCAAACGCGCCGTCCAGCCTGCGGAATTTGTCATGCGTCGCGCCGATGCCATCCAGGCTGACACCGAGGTAGTTGAAATCGGCCTCGGCGATGCGTTCGATATTGCTTTCGTTGATCAGGGTGCCATTGCTGGACAGGCCAACGTAAAAGCCCATTGATTTCGCGCGCCGGGCGATATCGAAGATGTCCGGACGAAGCAAAGGCTCGCCGCCAGACAGGATCAACACCGGCACGCCGAATTGTTTCAGGTCATCCATCACGCCGTAGACTTCTTCGGTGGCCAGTTCACCGGCGAAATCCTTGTCGGCCGAGATGGAGTAGCAGTGTTTGCAGGTGAGGTTGCAGCGGCGGATCAGGTTCCAGATCACGACCGGGCCGGGCGGGTTGCGCTTGGGGCTCAGCGGAGTGGGGGTGCACAGTTCGTGCATGTATTGACTGACTCGAAACATGATTCTGCCTTGCGTGTTGTCCGGGCTTGGCAGCCCGGTGTTCAGGTGGTGAATTCGGCCAGTTTGCCAGCCAGGTCATCGGCCATCTGCTTGAGATCGCCTGCCAGATCGCTCAGCGCGCCGGCACTGCTCTGGTTGCCACGCGCAGAGGCCTCAGCCGAGGCCATGGTGCGGGCCACCTGCTGCAGGTTGCGCTCCACCTCGCGGGCAACCTGGGCGATGCCGTTGACCAGCCCTTCAACCTGACCGACAGAATCGACGCTGCTGTTGAGAATCGATTCGGCGTTGCCGGCCGATTGCTCCAGTGCGTCAAACGCACTCATCTGCGCTTGCATCTGACTGGTGGCGCCCTCGATGCCGCCGGTAATGGCGACGATGGCACCATGAATTTCGGCCAGGCTTTGCTTGGTGCGTTCGGCCAGCTTGCGTACTTCATCTGCTACTACGGCAAACCCGCGTCCCTGCTCACCGGCGCGAGCAGCCTCGATCGCGGCGTTCAGCGCCAGCAGATTGGTCTGTTCGGCAATTTCCGACACCACCACCAGCACCTGCTTGATCCGTTCGGCATCGTTGGTCAGCCGGTTGAGCTGGTCGGCCAGGCTGTTGTTGATGTTGGCGTGGTTGCGAATGGTGTGGGTCATGCCCAACACGTTCTGCCTGGTTTGCTGCAGACCCTGATTGGCCTCCGAGATCACGGCCAGATTGCGCTCGGCATCACCGGCCAGGGTGCTGGCGATGCTGCCGATGCTGCCGACCTCGGCCTGGGCGGCAGATGCGCTGGCGGCTTCTTCTTCCAGGCGCCGGCTGATTTCGCCAGCCAGTGCATTCAGCCGGGACGAAATATGCGCGTTTTCCTGCGAGGTGCCCTTGATTTCGCCCAAGGCATTACGAATCACGCTGCGGAAATTGTCGACCACTGCCAGTACCTGGGTGACTTCGGCATTGAAGCGGGCGTCGAAGTCAGGTTGATGGGTCAGATCTTTGCGGGTGAAATGCTGCAGGTAGCTGCTCAGCCGGTGCAATGAATCCACCCCCCAGCGTTTCTCGTCGAAATCATGTACCAGCACGACCAGCGCCACCAGATACTGGATGACGCGGCCGATCAGGTCGCTGGTAAAGAAAGTGGCACTGGTCAGCAGCAGGACGAAACCGACCCAGTGGACGAGGCGCATGCGCAGGAACAGTGAACGCATTGTAAAGGTCTCCATGTTGGGAATTTGCAACTTTACAATTGTAGACGTAACCCGGTTTTTTTCAGGATGCGCGTACTGAACAGGACATCGCTGGTGCGGCAGGCTGTTCCCAGTAGCTGGCGGATGGCTTCGATCTGCTGATCTGCTTCGGCGCGGGTGCGGCCGTGAACCATTGCAAACAGGTTGTACGGCCAGTCGGGCAAGTGCCGGGGCCGGCGGTAACAATGGCTGACAAACGGCAGCTTGCCCACCTGTTGTCCGAGGGTGTCGATCTCCCGGTCGTTGACGTCCCAGACGGTCATGCCGTTGAAGTGGTAGCCAAGCCGGTAGTGATTCGGCACCACGCCAATACGGCGGATCAGCCCGGTGTCGAGCATGGCCTGCAGGCGCTGCCGTACCTGCGATTCGGAGATGCCGAGCTGCTCGCCGATCCGGGCATACGGCTCTGGGGTCAGCGGCAGGCCGCCCTGGGTGGCAAGAATCAACTGGCGATCCAGGTCATCGAGGGTGGGGGCCGGCATGTTCAGGCGCTCAGGTACAGGTTGACGAAAAATTCGTGTTCCTTGGGCATGTTGAACACGGGGTAGCCCGTCGCTGACTCGATGCGCGACAGGGTCTCGGGCAGGGCGTCGGCGGTTTCGGTGGCGACGACAAACCACATGTTCAGCCGGTGGGTGCGTTCATAGTTGTGTGCCACTTCGGGAAAGCCGTTGACGATGGCTGCGACACGGTCGAAATCGTCGGCAGGAACGGCCATTGCCGCCAGGGTAAACCGGCCTCCCATGCGTTCGATCTGGTACAGGGGGCCGAAGCGGGTCAGTGTGCCGTCGTCCAGCAGTGACTGGATGCGTTCGATCAGTTCGTTTTCGCCCAACTGCAATGCCACAGCGGCTGCCGCATACGGGCGTTCGCAGACGGGAAAACCACCTTGCAGGGCGTTGATGATGCGGCGGTCTGTGTCGTCCATCATGCGGCCCGATCAAGCACGTAGCGTGCGCCACACTGCTTGTAGCGCTTGACGCTGAACAGCGTCTGGCGGGGCAGATCGTGCAGCCCGTGTTCAATGGCCAGTTGCCGGATGCGGGTTTCGACTGTGGCGCGATCCTTGCCGTGGATCATGCAGAACAGGTTGTAGCGCCATTCCGGCAGGCGGCGTGGCCGCTGGTAACACAGGCTGACGCCGTTGGCGTGGGCGAGCGCCGATCCGACGCGGTCGATATCCGCGTCGTCGATATCCCACACGACCATTGCGTTGGCGGTGTAACCCAGCTCGTGGTGGCGGACGATGACTCCGAACCGCTTGATGATGCCGGCCTGTTGCCAGTCGCTGATCTGCTGCAGCAAAACCTGCTGGCGGGTGCCCAGCCGGTCGGCAAGCTCGCGAAACGGTTCCGCAACCAGCGGTACGCCGCCTTGCAGCAGGCGGATCAGGCTGCGCTGGGCGCAGTCCGGGCGGATCGAGATGGCGGCGGGCGCCGGTTCGCGGGCTGCGGTGCGGCCATGCAGGTCAAATCCCAGGTCGATGTAATAGTCTTTGACCAGTGGCAGATCGAGCATGGCACAGCCGGAGCGGCTGCGGATGTGCGCCAGGGTATCGGCCAGCCGGCCTGCTTCGTCAGCCGTGGCGACGAACCAGAGGTTGTAGCGATGTTCGCGCTGGTAGTTGTGGTTGACCTGTGCAAAGCCAGAGACCCAGTCGGCTACTTCGTCCAGCCGCTCCGGTGGCACCGCCAGCGCGGCCAGGGTGGATACGCCGATGCTGTTGGGGCGGAAAACGGGGCCGATGCGGCTGATGCTGCCGGCTTGATGCAAGGACTGGAGTCGTTGCAGGACATCGGCTTCGCTACAGCCGAGCTGGTCAGCCAGATGGGCAAACGGCCGGGCTTCCAGCGGGAAGTCGCGCTGGAAATCGTTGAGCAGGGACAGGTCGAGCGGGTGCATGCTGGGGCCTTCGGGTTACATGCCGATCCGGCCGGCTCGGCTGGTGAAAAAGATGCCGGAGGGATTGCTGGCCGGCAGGCGCTTTTTCTCGGTCTGGTTGGCGGTGTCGTAGATGATGACGCTGTTGTCGTCGCGCGACGAGACCCAGACTTCGTCGCCGCGAGCGGTGAATTCCATGTGCAATACGGCCTTGCCGGGCTTGAGGGTTTTGACGACTTGCCGGCTCGGCACGTCGATCACCTGTACGGTGTCGTTGTGCGGAAAGGCAAAGTTTACCCACACCCGCCGGTTGCCGGGCTCGGCCATCACGAACACTGGCTGGCCATGCACCGCAATCCGGCCCGCTTCCTGCCAGTCGCGTACGTCGGCCAGCAAGACTTCGTGCCGACCGATGGCGGGCAGGAAAGCCAGACCGCCGGCGATCGACCAGCCGCGCAGGTGCGGCATCTTGTACACCGGCAGTTTTTCCTCGCCTTTGCCGTAGCGGGCGAGAATCCGCTTGACGCCGGCATCCTGATTCCACAGGTCGAGCAGCGCAATGCCGTCTTCGCCAAACAGGCCGGCCAGGTAATAGCGACCGTCAGAGCTGGCAAGGCCGTCGTAGGGCTGGCTGCCGATGCCGGAGTATTTCTGGATGCCGGGCCGGGCCGGGTTGTTCAGGTCGACGATCCAGATTTCGCCGGCATCGAACAGTGCCATGCCGAACCGGTTGCCGGGAAGGTCAGCCAGTCCTACCACTTTCGAGCGCTGGCCTTGGCTGCCGTAGGTGGCTGGAATATCAGCCTGCAGCGTCAGCGTGTCGGCGTCGAATACCTTGATGCCGCCCGGGTCGTAGTTTTGCGCGACAATCAGCCGACCATCCTGCGAGATCGAGCCGCCGATGCTGTTGCCCGCCTGGACAATGCGTTTGTCGAGTTTGCGTGTCAGCAGATCGACTTTGGACAAGCCGCCGTCGCGGCCGAAAACGTAGGCATACCGGGCATCACGCGAAAATACGACATGCGCGTGCGACAGATCGCCCAGCCCGGTGACGGTGCCCAGCGAGGTGTCGTTGCTGTTTTCTACGATCTGCACCTGACCGGCGGCGCGTTCGATCACCACTCCCAAGTCGCCGGTGCCGCGCGGTGGCAGGCTGGCACAACCGCCCAGCAGCGCGGCGAGCAGCAACATGCCACCCAGCGTACGCTGGCTGATTGGCTGTGCGGGCACCAGCCTGCGATGAGGCTGGTGCTTTGCTGAGCCCGTTGCGCTGGGTACGTCCGGTTGCGCGGGTTTGCCTGTCGTCATGATCCGTATCGCTTTATGTTTGCTGAATAAATCAACGCTTCTTTAACGGGGGGCATCGGCTTGCGCATGTTTGAGAATCTCCACCAGCCAGCGGGCTTCCGCCTCGTTCATGAATGCCTGCCATGGCGGCATGGCGGTGCCGGGGCGGCCGTAAAGGATGGTGGCTACCAGGCCGGCTTCGGGCTTGTCGGCCAGCGCGGCCGGGGTCAGCGGCGAGCCGAGTCCACCTTTCATGGTCAGCCCGTGGCACGAGCCGCAATCCTGCGCCAGCAGATGGCGCAACGCGGCCTGTCGCTGTACGGGAGGTGGTGCGACCGGTTCTGCCTGTGCCGACAGACCAATCCACAGAGCAACCGCGCCGGCAATTGCCAGTTGTCCCTGTCGGGCTGGTTGAAGCGAGGGGTGCATGGCTTACCTGGCCGTCTGTCGGTCTGGGGACTGATCTGCTGCGCCAGAGGGAGAAACGGGCGAATCTGCTCTCGTTTTCCCACCCGGCCCGTTACGAGCGCTCAAGTCCGGCCGGCTGCCAGCAAGCTGTGCGACGCTGGCCGGCGCCGGGTTAGCAGGTGGCTGGGCCTCGGCCGGCAACGTCAGCCACAGGCAGCTTACGCCCAGCAAGGGCAGAACGATCCGAATCCACATGTTAGCTCTCCGAATGAAAACCAGCGGCTGGCCGCGGGCCTGGCAGCCTGTCCGGCTTGCGACTGATCTGCTGCGCCAGTGGGAAATCCGGCCTCGTTTTCCCACTCGGCTCGCGACGATCGCTCAAGTCCGACAGGCTGCTAGGTGTCTGCGGTGAATAGTGCCGTGGCCGGATGGGGCCAACCTTGACGATGGTCAATCGCACGGCGGCCGGCTGCCGCGTTCCTGCGCCGACCTTGATCCAGGTCAGGTTGAAGACAGCCGGCATGATCTGATCGGCCTGCAAGGCACGCCCATATTGGCCTGTAGCCGGGCTGCAAGCCAATACCAGAGCGGTATCCAGCCCATCCCGCTTGATGGGGGAGGGTTGGTGAATAGGGGGGGAAGGCGGTGGGGCTTGTCGATCCATCGGCCTGCAAACCAATATCCGAGCACCTTGCAGCCGGTTGTCAGTGATGCCGGGAGCCCGTTTCCGGCATTTGGCCGGAAATAACCGTAGGCAAGACCTAAGCTGGAAAGAGTGTTAGCCAGATTGCATACGGGGAGGGGATATGGTCGCCAATCACGACAGACTTGCACCACCATCCAGCCGGCCTGCCACGGCGCTGGTGCTGGCCGGTGGTGGCGCCAGGGCGGCGTACCAGGTGGGTGTGCTGCGTGCGGTGGCGCACCTGTTGCCCAAGGATGCCATCAGCCCGTTCCAGATCATTTGCGGCACGTCGGCCGGGGCGTTCAATGCCGCCGGGCTGGCGATGGACCCGCGCAATTTCCGCAAGTCGGTCTGCCGGCTGGAATACATCTGGAAAAACCTGCACTGCAGTGATATTTACCGAACCGATTTCCTGTCGGTCAGCCGCAATGTCTGGCACTGGATCGCTTCGTTGCTGCTGGGCGGACTGGGCCGGTACAACCCGCGCTGCTTGCTCGACAATGCGCCGCTGCGGGGGCTTCTGGAAAAAGTGTTTGACCCTGACCGGCTGGTGGCCGCGATCGAGTCTGGCTTGCTGGAGGCGATCAGCATCAGCGCGTCGGGTTACACCTCCGGGCAGAATATCGCCTTCTTCCAGGGCAGCGACCGCCTGCAGGGCTGGAACCGTGTGCAGCGGATCGGGGTGGCTGCACGGATCACCATTGATCATCTGCTGGCGTCATCGGCCATTCCACTGGTGTTTCCGGCCGTTCGGCTGCACCGCGAGTATTTCGGAGACGGATCAATCCGGCAGACTGCGCCCGTCAGCCCGGCGCTGCATCTGGGGGCGCAAAAAGTCATGGTGATCGGCATGAGCCGCAGCCCGGAGGTAGCGCCCTCGCGGGCAAAAACCGCTGAATATCCGCCGCTGGCGCAAGTGCTCGGGCATGTGCTGAACAGCGCTTTCCTCGACGGGCTGGAGGTTGATCTGGAGCGGCTGCTGCGCATCAACCGGACGGTCAGGCTGATTCCGCAGGAAACCCGTCTGCAGGCAGGGTTACAACTGCATCCGGTCGATGTCTGCGTGATCTATCCATCGCAGGAGCTGGATGTGATTGCTTCGCGTCATTGTGATGCCTTTCCGTCGACGGTGCGTTTCCTGCTTGGCGGGCTGGGCGGCATGCGCCGGCGCAGCTCGGTACTGGCCAGCTATCTGCTGTTCGAGCAGCCGTATTGCCGGGAACTGATCCGGCTGGGCTATAACGACACCATCGAACGGCGGGACGAAATCCTGACCTTTCTGCGTGCCGACGCGCCGGGCCAGCCTGGCCAGGGGCCGGCAGCGTTGATGTCCGGGTGGATCTGAGCGCCAGCCGCCGGCCGGGCCAGGGGGGGGCTGCGCCGGTTGGTGCTGCGGAACCGTCTCATGCCCGGCCGTCTGCAAGCGCCACCCCCCGAATTGTTTCCCGCACCAGGGGCTGCAGGCACACTGCCAGCCTTGCTGATCAGGATGTGACTTTGGCAATAGATCTTCGGATAATCTTGGGCCTGGCCGGCGTGCCACCGCATGACAATCCTCAGGCTTACCGTTGGGAGCGTCGCCTGCACGGGGTAATGTTGCTGGTGTCGATACTGGCCGTGCCGGCGTACTATCTGGAGGAAGTCGCCGTTTTGCCGCTGCTGCACCGGATCGGCATGTGGGTCGATGTCCTGATCCTGCTGACATTTACCGCAGAAATGGCCCTGATGTTGCGCGTGACGCGGCAGAAGCGGCTTTATCTGCTGTACAACTGGGTCGACAGCCTGATCATCCTCGGATCGGTGGCTGCCCTGCTGGGGGCCGGCACCGGCTGGGTCGGCGCGATCCGGCTGATGCGGGTGGCCGTGATCGGCATGTTGCTGTTGCGTGCCGTATCGTCGGTCCGGCGACTGTTTTCCACGGACGGCCTGCCGTACATTTTCGCTTTCGGCCTGATTACCATGGTGGTGGGTGGGGCGGTATTCTTTCTGGTCGAGCCCACCATTCACAACATCGGTGAAGGTATCTGGCTGGCGTTTACCACCGCCGCAACCGTGGGGTTTGGCGATCTGGTGCCCACCACCCCGGTCTCACGGATTTTCTCGGTGTTTCTGGTGCTGGTGGGCTACAGCATGATCGGCGCACTGACCGGAACGATTGCCTCGATCCTGATCGGCGAAGACGAAAAGCGGCTGCGGCGTGAAATGCATCGCGACATCCAGACCCTGCGCAGCGAAGTGGCGCAGCTGCGCAACGAGATGCAACATCTGGTACGCGCCCTGGACCAGCCGCATCCCCCAGGCCGGCCACCACGGCATGTGCACGAACAAGACAGGAGTGAACGGGAAATATGAACAGAATGGTAAGTTGGCTACCCTCGCGGCGAGCGGGATATGTGCTGGCGTTTCTGGTGTGCGCTGCATTGATGGGCTACGCGCTGTATGTGCAGTACGTGCAGCTGCTTGAACCCTGCCCGCTGTGCATGTTGCAGCGGGTCGGGGTGATCGGTGCCGGCATTGTCATGTTGCTGGCGGCCATGCACGGCCCCGGAAGGCGCGGCGCCTGGTGTTATGCGCTGCTCAACCTGCTTGCGGCCGGAGCGGGTGCCGGGGTGGCGATCCGGCATTTGTGGATCCAGTCCTTGCCGCCCGAGCAGGTGCCCAGTTGCGGCCCCGGACTGTCGTACATGCTCGATACCATGCCGTTTGGTGCCGCGCTGATTCAGGCATTGCAGGGCTCGGGTGAGTGTGCCGATGCCTCGTGGCGGTTTCTCGGCCTGACCATGCCGGGCTGGACGCTGATTTTCTTTGCCGCCTTGATTGCCTGGGGCTTTCTGCTGATAGTGAAAGAGCCCCGTCAACCGAACTGACCCTGCATGTCTGACGCCAAGCCTGACCCCGCCCCAGTACCCGAAGCGGCCGACACCCCGGCCGGAGCCGGGCGTCTGGCGGCATTGCGTGCCCGGCTGGCGGGCCTGTTTTCCCGCAAACCTGCTGCAGCCGCAGCGGAGCCGGACACCGGCGAAACGTCAGACACGCCCCCTAAAGCCGGCCTGTTAAGCCAGCTGCTGGCCCGTTTTAGCCGCCCGCCGGCCGATACCACCGAGATGCCGGCCGCGCCGGCAGAGCCAGCGGCAGATGATTCTGCTGCAAAGCCCTCTGCCCTAGAGCGGTTGCAGCAGTGGTTTGATTCTCCCATCAAGATCGTGCTCGCCGGTGCGGTGGCTTTGCTGGTATTGCTGATCATCGTGTTGATCGTAGTGCTGGTGGTCAAGCGCAAGCCGAAAGCACATCCACCGGCCGGCCATCCGCCAGCTGCCGTGGCCTCGCACGCCCCGGCCAGCACGGCACACGGCAAGCCTGCTGCTGCACCGCCGGCCAGCCACGCGGCCGCCCCGTCGGTGGCCGGCAGTGCGGCAGATGGCCATGCAAGCGACCCGCACGCCACCGTAGCGCCAGCGGCAGATGGCCATGCAGCGCCCCACCCGGCGGCGGCTGCGGACGCACACGCTGCGCCTGTCGCCACCAAAGATGCCCCCCCCCATCCGGCCGCACATGCCGGCGCTGTTGACCCGCTGGCGGCCGAGCGGGCAGCGCTTGAGCGCCAGAAGGCCGAGCTCGATGCCCAACGCCAGCAACTGGAGCAGGACAAAAAAGCCTTTGCCGAGAAAGTGGGGCGCCAGGCCAACGGAGCGGTGATCGGTGGCGTCAGGCCAGCGGGAGCGGCCTCTCCTCTGGCCGGCAAGTGCGATCTGTCCGGCGACCGCAAATCCCTGCGGGAAAACCTGCGCCAGTGCCTGGGGCTGCCGGCCAAGATACCCGAGGAGGCGGCCGTCGGAGAAAAAGCCGGGTCGGCCACTGTTGCGCCGGAAGGCAAACCGGCACACGCCCCGGCGCACTGAGACGCCTTACCGGGGCTTGGCCGGCGCCGACATGGCGTTTTCCATCGCTCGTTCGGCCAGGTTGAACCAGGCATGTTCCTGTTTGCGAAACGCCAGCCATGCGGTGTAAATCTTCTTGAATGAGGGATTGCGTGCGGCTTCTTCGTCGTACAGCGCAAACGCCTGCTTTTGCGCTTCGGCGACCACATCGGCCGGGAAGGGTTTGACCTTTACCCCCTGTTGCAACAGGCGCAGCAAGGCTGGCGGGTTCTTGGCGTCGTAGGCAGCGAGCATGGTCAGGTTGGCTTCGGCCGCAGCGACTTCGAAGGCCGTCTGGTAAGCCTTGGGCAGCTTGGCCCATTCGGCCAGATTGACGTAAAAACTCAGCGTCGGGCCCGGTTCCCAGAAGCCGGGGTAATAATAGTGCTGGGCCACTTTGTAAAAGCCGAGCTTTTCATCATCGTAAGGGCCAACCCATTCGGTGGCATCTATGGTGCCTTTTTCCAGCGCCGGGTAGATGTCGCCGCCGGCAATGTTCTGCGGCACCACTCCCAGCCGGGAGAGGATTTCACCGCCAATGCCGGGGATGCGCATTTTCAGCCCCTTCAGATCCGCCAGCGATCTGACTTCCTTGCGAAACCAGCCGCCCATCTGGGTGCCGGTATTGCCGCCGGGAAAGTTGATCACGTTGTAACTGCGGAACAATTCGCGCAACAGCGCCAGTCCGCCACCCTGGTACAGCCAGGCATTCTGCTGCCGGGCTGTAAGCCCGAACGGCACCGAGGTATCAAAAGCGAAGGCCTTGTTTTTGCCCACGTAGTAATAGCTGGCCGAGTGGCCGCACTGCACGGTGCCTTCCTTGACGGCATCGAGCACCTGCAGCCCCGGTACCAGCTCGCCGCTGGCGAATACCCGGATGTCGAACTGGCCGTTGGTCAGGCTGCGTACCCGGTTGGCCAGCTGTTCGGCGGCCCCGTAAATGGTGTCGAGGCTTTTCGGGTAGCTGGAGGAGAGCTTCCAGCTGATCTTGCCCGGCGTGTCGGCTGCGCTGGCACCGGGGATCAGGCTGCTGGCTGCCAGCCCGGCAATGCCGGCCCGGCCAAGAAACTGTCTGCGTTGCATGGTGGTGTGTCTCCTCACGGCCCGGAGTGGGCCAGTCAGTGTGGGGGTTGGGCAAGTTCTGCTTGTCAGTGTGGCTGGTTCGGTTTTACCGTTGCTCAGCTGCGCGAAGTGTATGTCAAAAGAGCCTTGGAGGGATCATGCGGAACGTGCGAGTCTGGATCAGGAACGCCGGCTGGCTAGTGTGTGGCGGGTGGGCGCTCGCAGGTGCCGCCCACGCCTTGCCCGAAGGGCGGGTGATCGTCAAATGGCGTGCCGACGCGCCGCAGGCAGCCAAGCAGGTGCTGACGGCCGGCCGCAGCGGCGCAACCGTTCGCTACGCCGGCCTGGCGGTGAACGTGGCGGCCCAGATCGGGCCGGGGATGCAGGTGGTGCGCGCCAGCGGCATTGACTCCGCCGCCCTGGCCGAGCGCTTGCGCAGCCAGCCGGAGGTGGCGTATGCACAGCCCGACCGGCGCAAAACCATCCGTTCCCTGCCCAACGACCCCTTGCTGGCAGATCAGTGGTATCTGGCCGGTACGGAAACGGCGGCGATCCGGGCGACTACAACGTGGCCCCTGCTGACCGGCAGCAGTGCGCCAGTGGTGGCGGTGCTGGATACCGGCGTTCGCCCCGGACATCCCGATCTGGCCG
This sequence comes from uncultured Burkholderiales bacterium, assembly GCA_964495595.1. GTDB lineage: Bacteria > Pseudomonadota > Gammaproteobacteria > Burkholderiales > SCOH01 > CALMFQ01. The sequence continues at coordinate 16,015 of CAZBWH010000057.1, forward strand.
GCCGACTGTTGCCTGGCTACGATTTTGTCTCCAGCGCAGCACAGGCAGCCGATGGCAACGGCTGGGACAATGACCCCAGCGATGCCGGCGACGGCCTGAGCAGCGCCGATCTGCGCACGGCAGAATTGTCCGGCTGTGGCGCGGGCTATTACGGCGACCAGCCGGTGGCCAGCTCGTGGCACGGCACCAAGGTGACCGGCATTCTGGCGGCGTCAGCCAACAACGGCATTGGCGGCGCCGGGGTCGCGTGGGAGGCGCGCATCCTGCCGGTGCGCACCATGGGCAAGTGCGGCGGCTTCGATTCCGACATCATCGCCGCGATGCGCTGGGCAGCGGGGTTCACCGTTGCCGGCGCTCCGGTCAATCCTTACCCGGCGCGGGTGCTCAATATGAGTCTGGGTGGCGCCAATGCCTGTGGCGAGGCGTTTCAGGAAGTGATTGGCGAGCTGACCGGCAAAGGCGTGCTGGTAGTCGCCGCTGCCGGCAACAGCACCGGCCCGGTGGACGAGCCGGCCAACTGTCAGGGGGCGCTGGCGGTAGGCGGGGTGCGCCATGCCGGCAACAAGGTGGGCTACAGCAGCTTTGGCCCGGAAGTGGGCATCAGTGCGCCGGCCGGCAATTGTGTCAATCCGGTGGGCGATTGCCTGTATCCGATCTTTACCACCGCCAACAGTGGTGAATACTTGCCGGGGCGCGACACCTACACCGACCGAGTCGATTACACCGTTGGTACCAGCTTTGCCACCCCGATGGCAGCTGGCGTGGCCGCGCTGATGTGGTCGGTCAACGATCACCTGACCCCGGCGCTGGTGGTGCGGCGGTTGCAGGAGGGCGCCAGTCCGTTTCCGACAGATCGCTCGCTACCCACTTGTCCGGCCGTGGTCAACGACGACAGCGACCAGAGCGGCCAGTGCAATTGCACCCCCGGCACCTGCGGCGCCGGTCTGCTGAATGCCGAATCGGCGGTGCGCCGGGCCTGGCGGCCGCTGGCTGTCGCACGCTACACCGGGGCGACCACTGCGGGCAGCCGCATCAGCCTGGACGCCAGCGGCAGCCAGGCCGCCAATGGCCGGCGGATTGCTGCGGTGAGCTGGAGCGCGATTTACGCCGACGGCGGCGCCCAGATCGTGGAGCAGGGCAATCAGCTGGCTGCCGCCGTGGTGCCGCAGCGCACCGGCGCCTTGTCGGTGGTGGTGCAGGTTACCGACGACGCCGGCGAGCAGGATAGCCAGACGCTGGTGCTGGCGGTTACCGGTAGCAGCCAGGCTGGCAGCGGCACGGGGGCGGGATCAGGTAACGGCTCGGCAACGGGCAGCACCCCTGCCGGCGGCAATGGCAACCCCGCCCCGGCATCCGGCGACGGCGGCGGCGGCGGAGGAGGCGGGCTGGAATACACGGCTTTGCTGGCAGGGCTGTGCTGGTTGCTGGTTCAGCGCCGTTTGCAGGCCAGAGCGTAGGCTGGTACATAGGCCAGCGCTAGCAGCGAACCAGCAAGGAAGCCGTGTTCGTGTGCCTGGTAGATCACCCGGAAGCCCTGCCACGGCGCGGCAGGCAGCAAGGCTTCGGCCAGCAGCTTGGCCAGCCCGGCCAGCCACGGCAGCAGGGCGGCCAGCGTTGCCGTGCGGGTGGCCTGGCGCAACGCCAGCCAGGCAAACAGCCCGTGCAGCGCGCCAGACAGCCCGACGTACCAGTCCAGTTGCGGTGCGCGCAGCAGCAGGCCGAGATTGACCCCCAGCGCCGACAGTAGCAGCACCGGCAACACCAGCCGGCCCACCTGCAGCCGCAGGGCCCAATGGTGCAGCAATGCCAGCACCAGCAGATTGGTCAGCCAGTGCGCCAGCGAGAGGTGGCACAGATGGCCGGTCAGCATTCCCCGGCCGGCATCCGCCAGGGGTAGCACCGGCCGCAAGGCCCAGTGATGGCCCGGGTCGGGCAGCAGGGTGAATCCGCCCGTCAGCCCGGCCAGCAGCCAGAACGGCCACCAGTTTGCCAGCAGCACCCGCAGCCTGCTGTCAGCGCTGGCCGGAAAGCTGTTCCAGCAGTTGCAGCGCTTCATCATTGCTTGCCGGTGCCGGGGCGCTACTGCCAGGCTGGACAGCCGCCGGCAGCGGTTTGTCAGCAATCACCAGCGAGGGGAACGCCAGCACGACGCCGACCATGAGCAACTGGATCAGCACGAACGGAATCGCTCCCCAGTAGATGTCTTCGGTCGATACCTCTTTCGGTGCCACGCTGCGCAGGAAAAACAGCGCAAAGCCGAAGGGGGGATGCATGAACGAAGTTTGCATGTTCAGCCCCAGCAGTACGCCAAACCAGACCAGATCAATACCCAGCTTCTGCGCCACCGGCGCCAGCAACGGCACCAGGATAAAACTGATCTCGAAGAAATCGAGAAAGAACGCCAGCACGAAAACCAGCAGGTTTACCGCCAGCAGGAACCCCACCACTCCGCCCGGCAGCGCGGTCAGCCAGGATTCCACCCACAGGTCGCCATTCACCCCCAGAAAGGCAATCCGGAATACCCGCGCACCGATCAGGATCAGCACCACAAACGTAGTCAGCTTGAGGGTTGAATCCATCGCCTGCCGGAGCAGCGTCCAGTTCATCCGCCGGTTGAACAGCGCGAGCAGCAGCGCGCCCACCGCGCCCATTGCCCCGGCCTCGGTCGGTGTGGCAATGCCTTCCAGCACCCACTGGCCATCCTTGTAGTGCGGCACGAAGGCAATAGTGCCCAGCACCAGAAAGATCAGCAGCAGCGGCGGCAGCAACGACACCAGCACCCGGCGTGCCAGTTGCGCCCCCCGCAGGGTGCGCGCCTCGGCCGGCAGCGCCGGCACACTGGCCGGCCGCACGATCGAGGTGCCGAAAATGTACAGCGTGTACAGCCCGGTGAGCAGCAATCCCGGCAGCAGTGCCCCGGCGTACATGTCGCCGACCGACGCACCCAGTTGATCGGCCAGCACGATCAGTACCAGCGACGGCGGAATGATCTGCGCCAGGGTGCCCGACGCTGCAATTACCCCGCTGGCCAGCCGCTTGTCGTAGCCGTAGCGCAGCATCACCGGCAGTGAAATCAGCCCCATCGACATCACCGACGCCGCTACCACACCGGTTGTGGCTGCCAGCAGCGCGCCGACGAAAATCACCGCGTAGGCAATCCCGCCGCGTACCCGGCCGAACAGTTGGCCGATAGTCTGCAGCATGTCCTCGGCCATTCCTGAGCGTTCCAGAATCAGCCCCATGAAAGTGAAAAACGGCACCGCCAGCAAAGTGTCGTTGCGCATGATGTCGAACACCTGGCGCGGCATGGCCTGAATCAGCTCCGGTGCCAGCAGGCCCTGGGTAATTCCGATCCAGCCAAACAGCAGCCCCACCGCTGCCAGTGAAAAAGCCACTGGGTAACCGATCAGCAGAAACAGGATCAGTGAAGCAAACATCAAGGGTGCGAGCAGCTCCAGCATCTCAGCGTGCTCCTGTCTGGTGGTGGCCGGTCAGCCATGCCAGTTGCTTGATCAGCTCCGACACCCCTTGCAGCGCCAGCAGCGCAAACCCTGCCGGAATCAGCGCCAGCACCGGCCAGCGGATCAGCCCGCCGGGGTCGGACGACATCTCCTGGCTGTGCCAGGCTTCGGCAAACATCGGCCAGCCAAAGCGCAGCATCACCGCGCACAGCGGCAACAGAAACAGCAGCGTACCTGCCACCTCGATCCAGGCCCGTGCCCGTGGCGACAGCCGGCTGGACAGCACGTCGATGCGGATGTGCGCGTTCTGCTGCAAGGCATAGCCCGCCGCCAGCAGGAACATCGCCGAAAACAGGTACCACTGGATTTCCAGCCAGGCGTTCGAGCTGGTGTCAAACAGCTTGCGCATCAGCGCATTGCCCGCACTGATCAGCACCACCAGCAACACCAGCCACATCGCCAACCGGCCCACCAGCAGATTCAACCGGTCGATGCCGCGCGACCACGCAAGCAGAGCATTCATCTTCAAGACATGCCAAAGGGATAAGGACGGCGATGATAACAAATCGCCGGCCCGAAGACGCGAGAGACCCAGCCCGCTGCACAGGGAGCCGGAGTCAGCCGGCCAGCCGAAAACGGGCTAATCTGCAGTGGGAGGGGGCGAGTTCTGCCGCCCGAATTCATCATTGCCTTACCGCAGCGCAGCGACTAGATTTTAACCATGTCCAGCATGCGGTTTTTATGAACGAGGTACCACTATGGCAAAATTAAACAAGGTGTTGTGTCTGGCGTTGGCTTGCGTCGGCACCGTAAAGTGGACCCCGCCGTCAAGACAGAAAAACATCGAGTTTAAGCTATAGTGCGCTCTTCACTCGCAGCGGACCGGCGCTGCCCCGTTTCTGCCTTTTCTTCCCTG
>CAZBWH010000058.1:0-20187 GCA_964495595.1 uncultured Burkholderiales bacterium
GGGTGCGCCACCAGCCGCGCCAGAAAGTCGAGATTGGTGGTGAGGCCGACGATGCGGTATTGCGCCAGCGCTTGCGCCATGCGCTGCAGCGCTTGCTGACGGTTGGCGCCGTGCACGATCAGCTTGGCGATCATCGGGTCGTAATAGGGCGAGATTTCGTCGCCGGCGACGATGCTGCTGTCGATGCGCACCTGCGCGGTTTGCGGCGGCAGGCGCAGCTGGCGGATGTGGCCGATGGCGGGCAGGAAGTCCTTGTCCGGGTCTTCGGCGTAGATGCGCACTTCGATGGCGTGGCCGTTGATCGCCAGTTGCTGTTGCGCCAGCGGCAGCGGCTCGCCGGAGGCAACGCGCAATTGCCATTCGACCAGGTCCTGGCCGGTGATGGCCTCGGTAACCGGGTGCTCCACCTGCAGCCGGGTGTTCATTTCCATGAAATAGAACTGGCCGCTGAGGGTGTCGAAAATGAATTCGACGGTGCCGGCGCCGACGTAACCAATCGCCTTGGCGGCGTTGACCGCGGCGTTGCCCATCATTTCGCGCTGCTGCTGGCTCAGGCCGGGGGCCGGGGCTTCTTCCAGTACTTTTTGATGGCGGCGCTGCACCGAGCAGTCGCGCTCGAACAGGTAGACACAGTTGCCGTGGCGGTCGGCAAACACCTGGATTTCGATGTGGCGCGGCTGAGTCAGGTATTTTTCCACCAGCACCTGGTCGTCGCCGAACGATGCCTGAGCCTCGCGTTTGGCCGAAGCGAGCTGGCTGGCGAAATCGGCCGACGATTCGGCAACTTTCATGCCTTTGCCGCCACCGCCGGCGCTGGCCTTGATTAAAACCGGGTAGCCGATGGCGTCGGCGGCCTGCTGCAAGGTGGCCGGGTCTTGATCCAGGCCGTGATAACCCGGCACCAGCGGTACCTGCGCCTGTTCCATCAGCCGCTTGGCGGCGGATTTCGAACCCATTGCCGCAATCGCGCTGGCCGGCGGGCCGATGAACACCAGGCCGGCAGCGGCCACGGCAGCGGCGAAGTCTTCGTTTTCCGAGAGAAAGCCGTAACCGGGGTGGATCGCCTGCGCGCCGCTTTGTTGGGCGATTTCGATGATGCGATCAGCACGCAGATACGATTCGCGGGCTGGCGCCGGGCCGAGCAGCCAGGCTTCGTCGGCTTGTAAAACGTGCTGGGCGTTGGCGTCGGCTTCGGAATAAACGGCGACGGTGGCGATGCCAAGCTGGCGGCAGGTGCGGATCACGCGGCAGGCGATTTCGCCACGGTTAGCAATAAGAATCTTGTTAAACATGAGTGGCCTCGCGGCTGATCTGGCCGCTGAAAAACGGGTAGGGTGGGCAACTTGCTGCCCACGCGGGGGAATATCGATTCGGTGGGCAATGCTTGCCCACGCTACGGGCTACGACCCCCCCCTCTCCCCAACCCCTCTCCCGCAAGGGGCGAGGGGCTTTTCTCCCTTCTCCCCTTGCGGGATGCGCAGCGACTTGGCGGGCACAAAGTGGCAGCCTAGTCGAATGCTTAGGAGTTTCATCAGAAGGGCTGGGGATGAGAGGTAGGATTTCAGTCTGACCTACAATAGCTACAGATAAACCTGCCCTGCAGACCGCATCCATATTGGCTTGCAGCCTTGCCTGCAGGCCAATGCCAGAGCGGCTTGCAGGGCAGGGGAATATTACAGCTACGCTCACTTTGGCTTGACCCAGCCCGGCTGGCGCTTCTGCAGGAAGGCGCTGACGCCTTCGCGGCCTTCGTCGCTGCTGCGGATGCGGGCGATGCGTTGGGCGGTTTCGTCGATCAGCCCTGCGTCGATGGTCTGATGCGCGACGCGGCCGATCAGCATCTTGGCTGCGGCCATTGCGTGCGGGCCGTTGGCCAGCAGCTGGTCGAGCAGTTTGCCGATGTAGCTGTCGAGTTCGTCGCGGTCCAGTACTTCATGCACCAGCCCGAGTTGTTTTGCCGTGTCGGCATCGAAACGCTCGCCGCTGACGAAATAGCGCCGCGCCGCCGATACGCCGATCTTGCCTAGCACATACGGGCTGATTACCGCTGGAATCAGGCCCAGCTTGACTTCGGTAAGTGCGAACGTGGCGTTGTCGCTGGCGATGGCGATGTCGCAGCACGCCACCAGCCCGACGCCGCCGCCATAGGCCGCGCCCTGCACGCGGGCGACGGTCGGCACCAGCATGCTGTTCAGCGTGTGCATCAGCGCAGCCAGCGCGCGCGAATCGGCGAAATTCTCCGCTTCGTTGTAATGCGCCATGCGCTGCATCCAGTTCAGGTCGGCGCCGGCTGAGAAGCTTTTGCCGTTGGCAGCGAGCACGACTACCCGCACGGCAGGGTTGTCGTTCAGCTGTTGCAGCGTGGTTGTGAGCTCGGCGATCAGCGCGTCGTCGAAGGCATTGTGCAGCTCCGGGCGATTCAGCCGCAGTTCGGCAACGCCACGGTGGTCGATGGTTACCAGCAGATTGGCCAAGGTGTTTTGCTCCTTAAAAGCAACACCTTGAACCACAGAGCACACAGAGAACACGGAGATTGCACAGAGAAAGTCTCAAAACGGTTTTCTCTGTGTTTCCTCTGCGTTCTCCGTGCTCTCTGTGGTTCAAGATGTTGCATTTGACTTACATGCGGAATACGCCAAAGCGCGTCTGTTCGATCGGCGCATTCAGCGACGCCGACAACGCCAGCCCCAGCACCATGCGCGTATCCGCCGGGTCGATCACGCCGTCGTCCCACAGCCGCGCGCTGGCGTAATAGGGGTTGGACTGGCTGTCGAACTGGTCGCGGATCGGCTGCTTGATGGCGTTTTCTTCGTCGGCGCTGAGTGCCTGGCCCTGTTTTGCCAGCGCATCCTTGCGCACCTGCGCCATTACGCCGGCGGCCTGTTCGCCGCCCATCACCGAGATGCGCGCGTTCGGCCACATCCACAAAAAACGCGGGCTGTAGCCGCGGCCACACATGCCGTAGTTGCCGGCGCCAAAGCTGCCGCCGATGATGACGGTGAACTTCGGCACCTTGCTGGTGGCGACGGCGGTGACCATTTTTGCGCCGTCCTTGGCGATGCCGCCGGCTTCATATTTGCTGCCGACCATGAAGCCGGTGATGTTCTGCAGGAACACCAGCGGAATGCCGCGCTGCGAGCAGAGTTCGATGAAATGCGCGCCTTTCAGGGCCGATTCGGAGAACAACACGCCGTTGTTGGCGAGAATTCCGACCGGGTAGCCGTGGATGTGGGCAAAGCCGCACACCAGCGTGGTGCCGTAGAGTTCCTTGAATTCGTCGAAGCGGCTGCCGTCCACCAAACGCGCAATCACCTGGCGGATGTCGTAGGGCTTTTTCAGGTCGGTGGGAACGATGCCGTACAGTTCTTCGATCGGGTAGAGTGGTTCTTCCACCGGCTTGGCCTGAATCTGGCCGAGCTTCTGCCAATTGAGGTTGGCAACGATACGGCGCGCGGTGTCGAGCGCGTGGTGGTCGTTATGGGCGTAATAATCGACCACGCCGGAAGTGCGGGCGTGCACGTCCGCGCCGCCCAGCGCTTCGGCCGTCACTTCTTCGCCGGTGGCGGCTTTCACCAGCGGCGGCCCGGCGAGGAAGATGGTGCCCTGGTTCTTGACGATGATCGAGTAGTCCGACATTGCCGGCACATAAGCGCCGCCTGCGGTACAGGAGCCCATCACCACCGCCACTTGCGGCACGCCTTGCGCCGACAGATTGGCTTGGTTGAAGAAAATGCGGCCGAAGTGGTCGCGATCCGGAAACACTTCGTCCTGATTCGGCAGATTGGCGCCACCGGAATCGACCAGCGCGATACACGGCAGGCGGTTCTGCGCGGCAATCTCCTGCGCGCGGAGATGTTTTTTCACGGTGATCGGGTAATAGGTGCCGCCTTTGACGGTGGCGTCGTTGGCGATGATCAGGCATTCGATGCCGGAAACGCGGCCGATGCCGGCAATCAGCCCGGCCGATGGCACCTGGTTGTCGTACATATCCCACGCAGCCAGTTGCGATAGCTCGAGAAACGGCGAGCCGGGGTCGAGCAGGGCGCGCACGCGGTCGCGTGGTAGCAGTTTGCCACGTGCCACATGGCGCTCGTTGGCCTTGGCGCCGCCGCCTTCGCGGATTCTGGCGACCTTGGCGCGCAGTTCGTCGACCAGTGCCTGCATCGCCGCAACATTGTTGCGGAATGGCTCGGAGCGGGCGTTGATGGTGTTGCGGATAACGTTCATCTATTCGTTCTCTAACGCTCTGCTGATCACCAGCTTCTGGATATCGCTGGTGCCTTCGTAAATCTGGGTAACCCGCACGTCGCGGTAGATGCGTTCGACCGGAAAATCGCTCAGGTAGCCGTAGCCGCCGAGTGTCTGCAGTGCAGCGGAGCAGACGCGCTCGGCCATTTCCGAGGCAAACAGCTTGGCCATCGAAGCATGTTTCAGCGCCGGTTCGCCGGCATCTTTCAGCGCAGCGGCGTGCCACACAAGCTGCCGCGCGGCTTCGATCTGTGTCGCCATTTCCGCCAGGCGGAACGCGACGGATTGATGCTCGAAAATCTTCTTGCCGAAGCTTTCGCGCTCTTTGCTGTAGCGCAGCGCGCATTCGTAAGCGGCACGCGCCATGCCGACACTTTGCGCGGCAATGCCGATGCGGCCGGATTCCAGGTTGGCCAGCGCGATGCGGTAGCCGTCGCCAGCCTCACCCAGCATGGCGCTGACCGGCACCCGGCAGTTGTCGAGCACGATTTGCGCCGTGTCCGAGCAGCGCTGGCCGAGCTTGTCTTCTACCCGCGCCACGATGAAACCGGCGTTGCTGGTGGGCACCAGAAAAGCGCTGATGCCGTTTTTACCCGCAGCCGGGTCGGTTACCGCAAATACAATGGCCAGGCTGGCGTTGTTGCCAGTGGTAATGAATTGCTTGCTGCCATTGAGCACGTAGTGATTGCCCGTGCGGGTCGCACGGGTCTTGATCGAGGCCGCATCTGATCCGGCCTGCGGCTCGGTCAGGCAGAAACACCCCAGTTGCGTGCCGGCAGCCAGCGCTGGCAGCCATTGCTGGCGTTGGGCTGCCGAGCCGAACTGAAGCAAGGGGCCACACACCACCGAATTATTGACTGAGACAATGGTAGATACCGCGCCGTCTCCTGCGCCAAGCTCTTCCAGTACCAGCGCCATGCTCAGGTAATCCAGCCCGGCACCACCGTATTCGGCGGGCACCAGCATCCCCAGCAAGCCCATTGCGCCCAGTTCGTGCAGTTCGTCGTGAGGAAAAGCCTTGGCCTGATCGCGCAAACTGGCCGACGGCGCCAGTTTTTCGCGGGCAAACCGGCGCACACTGTCACGAATGGCCTGATGTTCAGCAGTCAGTAACATGGTAGGGCTCGCAAATCGGCTGGGGCAGGATGCTTTTCATTGTAGCCATTGCCAGACAACCTTCAGCGGGTCTCGTTGAATAGCTCGCGGCCAATCAGCATGCGGCGGATTTCGCTGGTGCCGGCACCGATTTCGTACAGCTTGGCATCGCGCCACAGGCGGCCGGTGGCATAGTCATTGATGTAGCCGTTGCCGCCCAGCGTCTGGATTGCTTCGCCGGCCATCCAGGTGGCTTTTTCGGCGGCATACAGAATTGCACCGGCGGCATCCTTGCGCGTGGTCTCGCCGCGATCCAGTGCCGCACCCACCGCGTAGACGTAAGCGCGGCAGGCCGACAGTGTCGAATACATATCCGCCAGCTTGCCCTGCATCAGCTGGAATTCGCCGATCGGGGTATCGAACTGTTTGCGTTCGTGCACGTAGGGCACCACCACGTCCATACACGCCTGCATGATGCCGAGCGGGCCGCCGGCAAGCACTGCGCGTTCGTAATCGAGGCCGCTCATCAATACGTTGACGCCTTTGCCGACTTCGCCGAGCACGTTTTCTGCCGGCACTTCGCAGTCGTCAAAAAACAGCGGGGCAGTGTTGGAGCCGCGCATGCCGAGCTTGTCCAGCTTGTTGCCGGTACTGAAACCCTTGAAACCCTTTTCGATGATGAAGGCGGTCATGCCGCGCGGGCCGGCGCTGAGGTCGGTTTTGGCGTACACCACCAGAGTGTCGGCATCCGGGCCGTTGGTGATCCACATCTTGCTGCCGTTGAGGATGTAACGGTCGCCTTGTCTATCGGCGCGCAATTTCATTGATACCACATCCGACCCGGCATTCGGTTCGCTCATCGCCAGTGCGCCGACGTGTTCGCCGGAAATCAGCTTCGGCAGGTATTTCTGCTTCTGTGCCTCATTGCCGTTGCGGCGGATCTGGTTGACGCACAGGTTCGAATGCGCGCCGTAGGACAGCGCCACCGACGCCGAGCCACGGCTGATTTCTTCCATTGCTACGATATGCGCCAGATAGCCCAGTCCGGCGCCGCCGCATTTCTCTTCCACCGTCAGCCCCAGTAGCCCCATGTCACCCAGCTTGCGCCACATGTCCATCGGAAATTCATTGCTGCTGTCGATGCTGGCAGCGCGGGGCGCTAGCTCTTTGGCCACAAACTGTTGCACGCTGTTGCGCAGCAGGTCGATGTTCTCGCCAAGAGCAAAATTGAGGCTAGGGTAGTGCATGGGAAGGCTCCTCGGATGGGTGTAAAAGCGCGGGCCGACTGGCTGCGTCGGCATGGTATTGGCAGTTGACGTTAACGTCAATTTGTACGTCATAAATTCCGGTCAGCAACGATCAATCATGATCCAGCAATTCCTTGGCCTGCCGCGCCAGCGAATCCATTTCGCTCAGCAGGGCCTCGATGTCGGCTTTTTGTGCTTCCAGTGCTTCGCGCTTGGCCGACAGGGCGTTCAGTAACTCGCGCAACTGGGGCTTTTCGTCCTGGGCGTGATCGTACAGGTCCAGCAGGTAACGGATTTCGCCCAGCGCAAACCCCAGCCGCTTGCCACGCAGGATCAGCGTCAGCCGCACCCGGTCCCGTTTACGGTAAATGCGTGTGCGGCCTCGCCGTTCCGGAGTCAGCAAGCCCTCGTCTTCGTAAAAACGAATGGTGCGTGTCGTGACATCGAATTCACGCGCCAGATCGGTAATGGAATAGGTAGCTTCGTTGTCGGCATTCATCACAGGGTCAATTGCAGTCTGGGTCATCGTCGGGGCATTTTATCGCAGCAGGGCGCATGTCGCACTGGCGCAACCGCCGCATCGGCTGCACAATAACCATCAATTAATGACCAGAGAGTTAGTAAGCTACTTATGGCCCGCCCTGACGACATCGGCATCGATTACCCCCTGGGTGAGCTGCTGCCACCCCAGGCCACCCTGCACGAAGTGGCGCCGGGCGTATTCTGGCTGCGGTTGCCGCTGCCGTTTTCGCTCGATCACATCAATGTCTGGTTACTGCAGGACGGCGACGGCTGGACGCTGATCGACACAGGCTACGGCTGCCGCGCCAATATCGATATCTGGCAACAGCTGCTGGCCAGCGCATGCCAGGGGCGGCCGTTGCGCCGCATCATTGTCACCCACGAACACCCCGACCATATCGGCCTTGCCCACTGGCTGATCAGCCAGACCGGTGCCGGCCTGTGGATGGCGCAAGGCGAATTTCTCAGTGCCCACACCGTCTGGCATGAGATCGGCGGCTACCACCGCGACGCCATGATCGAGCTGTACCGCGTCCACGGCATGCCCCCAGCGCCACTCGAAGGCTTGCGCGCCCATGGCAACCAATACCGGCATGGTGTGCGCACCGTGCCGCCGACCTTTCACTGCATCCACCCCGGTGATGTGCTGACCATTGACGGCCGGCCGTGGCGAGTGATCATCGGCTACGGCCATTCTCCGGAACACGTCTGCCTGTATCAGGCTGAACTGGGTGTGCTGATTTCCGGCGACATGCTGCTGCCCACCATCAGCACCAACATCAGCGTCTGGCCGGGCGAGCCGGACGGCGACCCGCTGGGCGGCTTTCTGCAATCGCTGGGCAGACTTGAATCCCTGCCGGGCACAACGCTGGTACTGCCATCGCATGGCCGGCCGTTCATCGGCATCCAGTCCAGAATCACCCAGCTACGCCAGCATCACGCCTGCCAGCTGGACACGCTGCGCGACTTCTGCCTGCCGCCGCGCACCACCTTCGACTGCCTGCCCCGGCTGTTTGCCCGCGATCTGGATGGCTACCAGGTTTTTTTTGCCATCGGGGAGGGCATCGCCCACCTGAATCACCTGTGGTTGCAAGGCGAATTGCGGCGCGAAACCGGTGCCGACGGGCTGTTGCGCTTCTGCCAGGGAAACGCTGATTTATCCGGCGAGCACAATCAAGCGTAAGGCACAACGGCCCATTGCAAGGAACAATCGGACACAGGTGCTATAACCCAGGCATCACCCAAGCGACAGGCAGCAGCATGGCCAGCATCGACACCAGCCGCGAGTTTGCATTCACCACACAGGACTTCGAACAGGTTCGCAGACTGATCTACGATCATGCAGGCATAGCCCTCAGCCCATCAAAGCAGGACATGGTTTACGGCCGGCTCGCACGACGACTGCGGGCACTGAAGCTGAACTCGTTTGCCGATTACCTTTTGCTGCTGCAACGCCCTGAAGGGCGGCAGGAGTGGGGGGCTTTTGTCAATGCGCTGACAACCAACCTGACATCGTTTTTTCGCGAATCACATCATTTCGACATCCTGCGCGACTACCTAGCCAAACGACGTCAACAGGGGCCACAAGCCGTCTGGTGCAGCGCATCGTCGACCGGCGAAGAACCTTATTCGATTGCCATCACTGCCTGCGAGGCGTTTGACAGCCTGAACCCACCGGTCAGGATCATTGCCACCGATCTTGATACCAACGTACTCGATCAGGCCGCCCGCGGCATTTATACAGCCGAGGCTGTAGGGAAACTGACGCCCGAACGGGCACGACGCTTCTTTATCCCGCAAGCAGAACAACGCTACCTGATCCGGCCTGAACTGCGGGCATTGATCACCTTTCGCCCCTTGAATCTGATTGATCCAAACTGGCCAATCAGAGGCCCATTCGACGCCATTTTCTGCCGCAATGTCATGATTTACTTTGACAAACCAACCCAGCTCAAGGTGCTGAAACGTTTCGCGCCGATGCTGCAGGCGGATGGGCTGCTGTTCGTCGGCCACTCGGAAAACTTTCTTCACGCCGCCGACGTGTTCCGCTTGCGGGGTAGAACCGTCTACGAACACGCGAGCGGGGCAGCCTGAAACAGCCGCTTTCAAAACTCAGAATTACTTATTCTCCAAACACAAACGAACAAGCCGGTAATGAAATTGATGGTTTGAGATATTGATGAAATATTGAGGGATGAGTCTGGATTAAATGGGATTTGTTGGGATGAAGAATTAAAACAGCAAGTTAGACGAAAATTCCTGCTGTTTTCCGATATGGCCGAGGTTTGAAACATTTTGGCCAAAATCGGTGGGATTTGCCGAACATTTGAAACCTGCTGGATGGCTCTGCATTGTTTCAAATATTGCGCCTATGGAGGCAACGCGGCGGCGGACTCGAACCGCATAGAGCCAAGAATTTCATCCTCGCCTCGCCTCCTGGGAGCGACTCTACCGCGTTGCCTCAGCCTCACGATAACATATCTTGGAAGCTGTTTTTGCTGGATGCAAATCCTTTGCAATCCTGTCATGTGCAATTGGCCCTGTATCGCCAGGACGTAAAATCTCAGCTGGCGGCCAGTTTCACCGCATCGTCGATCATCGATTGATCTATCTGCCCACTCGCCCTGAAAGCGCGATACAGCAGCCGCCCAGGTCAAGCAGGCTGTTGCCGACATGAATGCCGAGCGGGGCCGGATCAAGCAGGAAATCGAGATGCTGAACGCACGCAAGCAGCAACTGCAAGGCAGCGTGGTTACGCTAGCGGATTTCCGGCAATTCCTGTGCGATTACATCGACGCAAAGCGGCAAATATTCCGCCAGCAGCTGCGCAAGCAGATTGAAGGCGTGATGCACCCGGCACGCCCCGGAACGGACGTGCTTCCCTCGGCTTTGCGCCCTCTGCTGAATTTCAGCGAAATGGAAACCCTGCTGCAAGAAGGATGTGAGCGGGGCGTATATGACCATGGCTGGGTTGCGCAACTGGTCACACCGCACAAGCAGTATATTTCCGATTTGTCGTTTTATTTTTACTTCGGCGAGCAGATCAAGCAGGTTATCCAGCAGGAATTCGATTCGCTTGGTATCTCACTGCCTGCCAAATATGCAGCGGCGGAACAACTGGACCGCGCCACGATTCGCGGCATGATTCAGGAAATCGAGCAGCAGATTGCCGGGTTGCAAATTCAGGCCGCCCAGCTGGCCAGCAAGATCAACCAGCTGGGCGGCACCGTGAAAGGTACCGTATGAACGCGCCAATTGTCAGCCTCTCCCTTCCGAAATCGACTGCACCCACCACATTCCGCATTCTGCCGGCGGGCATGTTTCGCGCCACCGACGGCCGCCCGGCAACGCTGCCTGGCTGGAAGGTTGACGCCCAGATTGCCGCGCAGCTGATAGCGGCCGTTCATGCCCAAGCCAATGACCTGGTCATTGACTACGAACACCAGAGCACCCAGATCCCCGCCAACGGCCAGCCGGCCCCGGCTGCGGGCTGGTTCAAACGGCTGGAATGGCGGGATGGCGATGGCCTGTATGTGGTTGACGCACGCTGGACCGACAGAGCCCGCGCCATGATCGAAGCAGGGGAGTATCGCTACTTGTCCCCGGTGTTCGAGTTCGATGGTGCTACCGGCGCCGTAACACGGCTGCACAGCCTGGCGCTAACCAATACCCCGGCGCTGAATGGCCTGGTTGACCTCAACCGGCCCACGGCCAGCTTATCCCGCAAAGCCACGGCTGGAGGCCAGGCAGAACCGTTTGCCGGTGGCCCCAAGGGGCGGGCTGCATTTGTTCACTGCTTCGGTGAGCGGGCGTTGACAGGGTCTACAGCCAGCCTCAGCTTTTGTTTTCTATATTTTACATAATATACATTATACGAAGTAATTCATGCCCGGAAAACTGGTGCTGTTCAGGTACAATCCGCCACCCAAGCCACTTAACTTGCCGCCGGATTTTCCCATGACTTCTACTACCGCCTCCCGGGATATATCGGGCATCCTGCTTTATTGCCGAGCCGGATTCGAAAAGGAATGTTGCGACGAGCTGTCCGGAATACTGGACGCCCTGACCGGGATAGTATTCGAGCTTGCTGCAGAAACCGGTTCCGGTTTTGTTCTCGCGACGTTTCGTCAGCCCAGCGATCTCTCGCGCCTTGCCAGGGTCAGGCTGGAGCACCTGATTTTTGCCCGCCAGTTGCTGTTTGTCTTTGCGCAGCTCACGGAGCTGCCTGATCGCGATCGCTTGACTCCGGTTGCTGGGTTGCTGCAAGCCGCTGGCCGACGCTTTCGCGATCTGCAGCTTGAAACGCCGGACACCAACGACGGCAAAACGTTGTCGGCATTCTGTCGCAGATTCACTCCGCTTTTGGCGTCGACGATGGCGGCTGCCGGCTTGCTGGCGGAATCAGATGAAACGGCGCCTCGTCTGCATGTATTTTTTCCGGCGCAGCAACGATGCCTGCTGGCGTTGGGCTTGCCTGGCAATTGCTGCGACTGGCCAATGGGCGTCCCAAGACTGCGCATGCCGGGCGATGCACCCAGCCGTTCTACCTTGAAACTTGCTGAGGCGTTCATGGTTTTGCTGACGCCAGAACAGCGGGACACCCTGCTACGCCCAGGGCTCAATGCCGTGGATCTGGGAGCTGCTCCCGGTGGCTGGACCTGGCAACTGGCCAGCCGTGGCATCCGGGTGACTGCGGTGGACAACGGCCCGTTGAAAGGTTCGGTGGCACAAGACCCACTGGTACAGCATCTGCGCGTGGACGGGTTCAAATATCGTCCACGCCGGCCCGTCGACTGGTTGGTGTGCGATATGGTGGAACAGCCGGCCAAGGTGACCCAACTGATCAGTCAGTGGCTTTGCCAGGGATGGGCCAGAAATGTGCTCTTCAATCTGAAATTGCCGATGAAAAAACGGCTGCAGGAAGTCAACAAGTGCCTGGCATTGCTGGCAGAGCAGTTGCATGTAGCTGGATTTCGCTCCCAGATTCGGGCACGGCAGTTGTACCACGACCGTGAGGAGGTAACCGTTCTGGTGACGACCAGCCAGCATAAACGCCGTTCCGTGCCATAATTCCCACAGTTTCGCAGCTGATTGTAATTACTAGCCCATCCTAGGAGGCCTGTCTGACATGTTGAAAGAGTTCAAGGAATTCGCTGTTCGCGGTAATGTTGTCGATCTTGCGGTGGGCATCATTATTGGCGGTGCATTCGGCAAGATCGTTGATTCGTTGGTCAAAGACGTCATCATGCCACCGATTGGCTTGCTGCTTGGCAACGTCGACTTTTCCAACCTGTTTCTGGTTCTCAAGGAAGGCGCCAAGACGGTCGGCCCTTACGATACACTGAAAGCAGCACAGGACGCCGGGGCAGTAACCATCAATTACGGTGTTTTCTTCAATGTCATGATCAGCTTCATTATTGTGGCGTTTGCCGTGTTCCTGCTGATCAAGGCCATCAACCGGATGAAAAACGAGCAACCCGCCCCTCCTCCCGCTCCGGCTGTACCGGCAGAAGACATCCTGTTGTTGCGTGAGATCCGCGACAGCCTCAAGGATCGTAAATAAGCCATGATGCCCCTGAACACCCTGCTGCGGATGGTCCTACTGCTGCTGGCTTTGGCCGGGGGCGTGGGCGCATCGGCACACGCGGAGCAACCCTGCGAGAAGGTTGCCGGACAGGTCAGCCGTCAGTTGGACGGCCGCATTGAAGCCACTGACTTGTCCGAAGTGCTGACGCATCTTGCACGGCACCGGCAGCTTCCTCCACGTTATGTCACCAAGCAGGTCGCCCGACAGCAAGGCTGGCGACCAGGGGCTGATCTATGGTCGATCCCTTCCCTGCATGGCAAACGGATGGGAGGCGATCGTTTCGGTAATCGAGAACGTCAGTTGCCGGACGGTCAATGGCGTGAAGCCGATCTGGGGTATTACGGAGGGCGGCGCAGTGCGCAACGACTGGTTTTTTCATCCGATGGTATGCGCTTTGTCACTGCCGACCATTACCGGACCTTTATACAGGTACCCCAATGCCGATAATCCGATGCGTGCTCAATAATATCCACACTGCAGAACAGCTATACGCCAGCCTCGCCCGGCAGCTGCATTTTCCGGCTCATTTTGGCAATACGCTCGACGCCTTGTGGGATACGCTGATTTCCGATGTCGAAGGGCCAATCGAAATCGTCTGGGAAACGCCATCGCTGATGGGGCCTGAAGCCGAGGCTTTTCTGGCACTGTTTTCCGATGCTGCCAGAGAGCGGGATGACCTGACTGTTCGTATCCGCTGAGCAGCTTTTGGGCCCGGACTGTCGAAAAAACTGACACTTGGGCACGGTTTTTCATTCAACCCATTGATTGCATGAGACGGTACGGTTTATGCTTCACGCTGCAGGCCATTATAAAATAATTAAGACGATGGAAGACAGCACTCATGCAACACAATAACAAACGCGCCAAGCCTAGGATGCACTATCAGGCGCCAGCCAGATTGATCCTGTCTCACGGGTCCGGCATCCGGGCGATCGTTGAAGATATCTCGGTGCAAGGATTGCGGGTCAGGCACGATCTGCCGCTTACCGAAAGCAATTGCCATCTGGTCATGCAGATCGCCGACTCTGTGCTGCAGGCGCATTGTCGCATTGCACGCATCGATGGGCGGAGCGATGGCCATTTCGAGACCGGGCTGCAATTCATCCGTTTTCTCAGTATCGGTGCCTTGCAACATATCCAGACCCTGTTTTCGGACGGGGCTCAGCCGGCAGTTTCATAGCCACCGATGCCCCGCTCCCGGACGGGCCTGTCAATTCCCGGCGCTGACATGCCTGACATCATTCTTTGCACGCTGAATTCACGTTTCTCTCATGCATCACTGGGCATGCGGTATTTGCTTGCCAATATGGGTGAGCTGGCGGACCGGACTGCGCTGCAGGAATTCGTCATCGGCCAGAAACCGCTGGACATGGTCGAGCGGCTTCTGGCGTATTCGCCCAAAATCATCGGTTTTGGCGTATACATCTGGAATGTCGAAGAAACCTATCGTGTCATCGTCCAGCTAAAACAGATCCGGCCAGACATCATCGTGGTGCTTGGCGGCCCGGAAGTCAGCCACGAAACAACGCAGCAGAGCATTACCCAGCCGGCGGACTTTGTCATTACCGGGCCAGGAGACACTAGTTTTGCTGCCTTGTGTCGGCAGCTACTGAAGCAAGATGGTGATTTCCCTAAGAAGATCATTGCGGGCGAACGTGCCGCGCTTGATACCATCCGGTTTCCCTACGACCTTTTCGATGAGCGAGATCTCGCGCATCGTTTGCTGTATGTCGAAGCGTCACGCGGCTGCCCGTTCAAATGCGAATTCTGCCTGTCCTCCCTCGATCAGACTGCCTGGCCTTTCCCGCAGACAGCATTCCTGGCCGAGCTTGAGCGGTTGTACGCCAGGGGGGCACGTACTTTCAAGTTTGTCGATCGAACCTTCAACTTAAACGTTCGTAACAGTCTGCGTATTCTTGAATTCTTCCTCGAACGGTTGTCGGACGATCTTTTTGTGCATTTTGAAGTCATCCCCGATCATTTGCCGGAGGCCCTCAAACAGGCGCTGCAGCGATTTCCAGCCGGAACGCTGCAACTGGAGGTTGGCATTCAGACATTCAATCCGCAGGTACAGTCACTGATCAGCCGCAGGCAAAACAATCAGCGCAGCGAGACAAATCTGCGCTGGCTGCGCGAGCATACCCAGGCGCATCTGCATGTCGACCTGATAGCCGGACTGCCTGGTGAGGATCTGGATAGTTTCGCCAGTGGTTTCAACCGGCTTTACCAGCTCAACCCGCACGAAATCCAGGTCGGACTGCTAAAGCGGTTACGGGGTACGCCCATTGCTCGTCACTGCGACACGTTTGCGATGAAGTTCAACCCCCTGCCCCCTTACAACATACTGGCGACGCAAGATATTGGTTTTGCTGATCTGCAGCGACTGGGACGCTTCGCCCGTTTCTGGGATCTGATTGGTAACAGCGGCCGATTTGCTCGCACCCTGCCTACCTTGCTGGCCGATACACCGTTTGAGCGGTTCATGGCATTTGCCGACTGGCTTTGGCAACGAACCGGGCAGACGCACCAGATCGCCCTGGAGCGCTTGTATGATCTGCTGTTCGAGTGGCTGCTGCAACAGGGCGCAAGCCGTTCAGCCTGCGAGGAGTCCTTGCTGCTGGATTACCGATCCAGCGGGGCCCGTGGGGCGCCGGCCTTCCTGAAGTCGCTCACACGCGCAGCCTGAGTCTTTGCTATCATCGCGCAGCCTTTCCCGATCTGAAACGACCATGCAAACCTCCCAGACCCGCCGTTTCGAAAGCCATGCACAGCTGTCGATCGTGGTCACCCTCATCGTGGCCAGCTACCTGCTGTTCAAGCCATTCATCGGCGCAACCGTGTGGGGCGGGATCATTGCCATCTCACTCTGGCCGGTCTACCGGCGCCTGGACCAGGCACTCCACGGTCGTCACGCCCTTGCGGCTTCATTGCTGGGAGTCGTACTGGCATTGCTGCTGGTGATTCCCTTGATTATGCTTGGCCTGTCGATGGTGAGTGGGGTTACCTGGCTTATCAATCAGCCGTTCGACCTTGATGATCTGGTTCACGCGCCTCCACCGGCTTGGTTGTCCGGGCTACCCGTAGTTGGCGAGTATGCACAGCGCGGCTGGGAGAACACCATTACCCATTTGAGTGAATCGCTGAAACAGATCGCCCCGTTCCTGCGGGATACCGAGCTATGGCTGCTGAAAAAAGGCACCGGAGCGGGTATGGCTGCACTGCAGTTTGTCATCGCAATCGTCGTGGCCATGGTATTGCTCGCCCGGCACCAGGCATGTATCGATTTCACGCAACGACTGGCCGCCCGCATCTCGCCACACCGGGGCAAATATCTGCTGGATCAAGCGCAAAAAACCATCCGTGGCGTTTCAATGGGAGTGATGGGCACCGCTTTTGCCCAAGCTGCGCTGACCGCACTGGGGCTACTGGTTGCCGGTGTGCCGGCTGCCACGGCACTTGGTTTTGCCACCTTTCTGATTGCGATCATCCAGTTGCCAACATTTCTGGTTTGGGCTCCTGCAGCTGTCTGGCTGTATAGCACTGGAGACGGGTTCTGGAGTGGGGTGCTGGCTGGGTGGGGCTTGCTGGTGGTCAACACCATTGATAATTTTCTCAAACCCTACCTGATCAGCCAGGGCGCCAGCCTGCCACTGGCACTGATTTTCATCGGAGTGATCGGTGGACTGCTGGCCTGGGGGTTTGTCGGCTTGTTCATTGGTCCTACGATTCTCGCCATGAGTTACACCCTGTTGCTGGATTGGCTGTATCAGGAGCCGACAGCCGGTCTATCGCCGCAGCAACCCGACTCTCTTTGACGGAAATACGCCGTGCTCAGTTATCGCCACGCCTTCCATGCCGGCAATCATGCCGATGTGCTCAAGCATCTCGTTTTATTGCAGTTGCTCGATTACATGCGGCGCAAGGACAAACCATTCTGGTACATCGACACACATGCCGGTGCCGGCGCCTACAGCCTGACCGAAGGCTTCGCGACTCGCAATGCCGAATTCGATACCGGCATTGCTCGCCTTTGGGATGACGATTGCCCTCCCAAAGCCGTCGCACGCTACCTCGATCTGATCCGGCAATTGAACGCTAATGGCTCACTAGCCTTTTATCCCGGTTCGCCCTGGCTGGCGCTGCAGGTCATGCGTGATGCAGACAGGGCCAGGCTGTTTGAGCTGCATCCGGCAGACCAGGCATTGCTGCAGGCCAATACGGCTGATGCCGACCAGCGGGCCAAGGTGTCTTACGAGGATGGCTTTGCCGGAATCAAGGCCCTGCTACCGCCTCCATCCCGGCGGGCGGTGGTACTGATCGATCCATCGTACGAAGACAAGAAGGACTACCAACGGATCCAGGATTCCCTGCAGCAAAGCCTGAAGCGGTTCGGATCCGGATGCTACGCCATCTGGTATCCATTGCTGCAGCGTGTCGAGGCTCGGATGGTGGCCGACCGACTCAAGACTGTCGCTGGCAATAACTGGCTGGATGTATCACTGACGGTTCACACGCCTCGCGCAGGCGGCTTTGGCATGCATGGCAGTGGCATGTTTATCGTTAATCCCCCGTTCATCCTGCCCGACACCCTGCGCATCGTGATGCCCTATCTGGTTGAACGGCTCGGCCAGGATGGCGGAGCCGGATTCGTCCTGGATAGCAGGATCGAGTGACCCTGCCGGATCCGCTACCGGACGGGTAACGGCAGATTGCCGTTTTGCAGAGCAAAGTCTCCCCCCCACTCCGGCCAGAGCCCTTCCTCGTCGGGCGCGGCCTGAAATTCAGCCGCGACAGCCACACCGGGAATTGCGAGCAACTGGTCATTGATCCAGAGCATTGGCCAGCGTTGTCTGAGCAATGGGGCAATACCGGCTTCCTGCAGCAAGTGTTTAACCTGCCGCCGACTGCCGTGCGGCGAAGGCCGCAACCGTTCCCCTCCCTGACGTGGCCGAACACTGACCGTCTGGCCATTCAAAAAATGCCTGGCGATTCCTTTGCCGATCGAACGAGCCAAATGCAGGCTCCCATCCCAGCCGGGCAAGCTAATCGGCCCAGTGTCATCCAGCAGCAAGCCAGAATATGCCGGGCAGGCAGGACGAGTCGCCGGCCACAGGCAGAGCCGGTTCCGGTAGCGGCCAATCCACCACAGGCCACTGCACAGCGATGGCTGACTGTCAGGTCGCGCATTCAGTAATTGGGCCATCAGTTGTGCCAACTCGGCTGCCGACAGGCTGATGCCGGATTGACGCAGGAACCAGCGCAGGAGATTGCGCTGCCGGGCTTGGGGCAAATGGCACAAGTGATCCAGATCCAGCCAGCGTTGGCCAAGATCCCCCGCGAAATCGCTGCATCCGATCTGCTCCAGCAGGTCGGACGCCTCCTGCAGGTGCTGGCAGCTTTGCTCGATTTGACGACGATAAGCCGGGTAAACGGATTCGAGTTGCGGCAGCACCGACAGGCGCAACCAGTTGCGCCTGAACCTTAGGTCGTGGTTACTGGTGTCGCTGACATGGCTCAGGCCACGAGCCGCCGCATGTGAAAGGATGTCTTGTCGGGTAACAGACAACAAGGGGCGCACCAGCAAGGCATGCCCCGCATTCAGGGGTCGTGTGGCCCGCATACCACCCAAACCTTGTACCCCGGCTCCGCGTAGCAAACGCAACAGAAAGGTTTCGCATTGATCGTCGAGGTGATGTGCGAGCAGAACAGCGTCGGTGTCCAGTTGCGCAAATACTGCATGGCGCGCATCACGGGCTAACGCCTCAAGGCTTTCGCCGCCACGGCGGCAGAGCGCCACACGATGCGCACTGCATTTGATGCCGTATTCGGCGGCGAGCGCGATACAGAACTGCTGCCAACCATCGGCATCCTGGCTCAAACCGTGATGAACGTGAACCGCGGCAAGCTGGATACCAAAAGCCGGAGCACAACGGGCGGCCGCATCCAGCAGTACCACCGAGTCGATACCGCCGCTCAGGCCAACCGTACAATGTTTGCCGGCCAACGGCGCCAGCGCCTGCTGGACATGATGTTCGGGCAAGCTGGCCGGCTCAGGCTGCAGAGGCGGTGACTTCCTTGAATCGCCCATAGCCGAGAATCTTGTCAAACCGAGCGCTCAACAAGTCGTCGACGGGCCGGTGTGCCAGGCTTTTGAACGCATCGGACAACGCTTTTTTCATGGTGACCATCATGGCGGAGTGATCACGATGCGCCCCCCCCAGTGGCTCTGGAATAACCCGGTCGATCAGGCCAAGTGTTTTCAGCCGGTTGGCGGTGACGCCCAGCAATTCCGCAGCCTCTGGTGCCATCTCGGCGCTTTTCCATAATATCGAGGCACATCCCTCCGGGGAAATGACCGAAAAGGTGGAGTACTGCAGCATCTGCAGCACATCACCCACCCCAATTGCCAGTGCGCCGCCTGATCCGCCTTCACCGATCACGGTGCATACCACCGGCACACGCAACTTGGCCATTTCAAACAGGTTGCGACCAATGGCTTCTGACTGGCCGCGTTCTTCAGCTCCGACACCGGGGTACGCACCTGGCGTGTCGATAAAGGTAAACACTGGCAGACTGAACTTTTCAGCCAGCTTCATCAGTCGTAGCGCCTTCCGGTAGCCTTCCGGGCGAGGCATGCCGAAATTGCGGGCAATTTTTTCCTTGGTGTCACGCCCTTTCTGATGGCCGATCACCATGCATGCCTGCCCGTTGAAACGGGCCATGCCGCCAGCGATGGCTGCATCGTCCGCAAAAGCCCGATCACCATGCAGTTCTTCGAAATCGGTGAATACACCGCGCAGATAGTCCAGCGTGTAGGGGCGCTGCGGATGCCGGGCCACCTGGCTAATCTGCCAAGCGTTCAGTTTGGCGTAAATATTACGGGTCAGCTCCTGGTTTTTCTGCTGCAAACGGCTGATTTCTTCGGAAATATCGAGCGCAGAATCGTCCTGAACGAAGCGCAATTCCTCTATCTTGGCCTCGAGCTCGGCAATGGGCTGCTCAAAATCAAGAAAAGTTGTTTTCATGTCCAGCCAACCATTCAGTCATTTCGAATGCAAAATGATACACCCGGCGAACGCTGGCGGATACCCGCCGGCTGGTTCGTCGTGCCGTGCAGTTCAGGCCCCGGGTCAAAGATTGGTAAACACGATCCTTGCCCGGATCCCGGTTTTCTGCATACCGAGCCTGGCTTGAGTGTTGATCAGGATGGGTGCTGTTGGCGCGGGCAGCAGCGCATTATTTTCCTTGCCAAGCAGCAACAGGACAGTCACAGATGTTGGATCATCAACCTTGAGCAACGCGATCTCCTCGTCACTCAGGGATACTTCATAACTCAGCCCCAACTGGGCCGGGTCGATCAGATTGAATGACACATCCGGCTCATCCAGTGATTGCAGCCAGAGGATTATCGGCCTGTCCGATTCTTCGTGCAGGAGCTTGTAGCGGAGGGACTGCTAGAACCCGGCCAGAGTCACAGGACATTCGATA
>CAZBWH010000059.1:0-20024 GCA_964495595.1 uncultured Burkholderiales bacterium
CCGAGGTTGGAGGTCATCACGATTACGGTGTTCTTGAAGTCGACGGTGCGACCCTGGCCGTCAGTGAGGCGGCCTTCGTCCAGCACCTGCAACAACACGTTGAACACGTCCGGATGGGCTTTTTCCACCTCGTCGAGCAGGATCACGCTATACGGCTTGCGGCGCACCGCTTCGGTCAGGTAACCGCCTTCTTCGTAGCCGACATAGCCCGGAGGCGCACCGATCAGGCGTGCCACGCTGTGTTTTTCCATGAACTCGCTCATGTCGATGCGTATCAGGTGTTCTTCCGAATCGAACAGGAAGGTTGCCAGGGTTTTGCACAGCTCGGTTTTGCCGACACCGGTGGGGCCGAGGAACAGGAACGAGCCGTACGGCCGGTTCGGGTCACCGAGGCCGGAGCGCGAACGCCGGATCGCGTCGGAAACCAGCGTCACTGCCTCGTCCTGGCCGACCACGCGCTGGTGCAGCACATTTTCCATCTGCAGCAGTTTTTCGCGTTCGCCCTGCATCATCTTGCTCACCGGGATGCCGGTAGCGCGACTCACCACTTCAGCGATTTCTTCGGCGCCCACCTGGGTGCGCAGCAGCTTGTTTTTCTGCTGGCTGCCTTCGCTGGCTTCCGCCTGCTTCAGTTGTGCCTCCAGTTGCGGCAATTGGCCGTACTGGATTTCCGACATCTTCTGCCAGTTGCCGCTGCGCTTGGCTTCGTCCATTTCGTTTTTCAGCTTGTCCAGCTGTTCGCGGATGGTCTGCGCACCGAGCACCTGCGATTTCTCGGCTTTCCAGATTTCTTCCAGATCGGCGTATTCCTTCTCCAGCGTGCCGATTTCGGCTTCGATCAGGCCCAGGCGTTTCTGGCTGGCTTCGTCCTTTTCCTTTTTCACCGCTTCGCGTTCGATTTTCAGCTGGATCAGGCGGCGGTCGAGTTTGTCCATCACCTCCGGCTTGGAGTCGATTTCCATCTTGATCCGCGCTGCCGCTTCGTCGATCAGGTCGATCGCCTTGTCCGGCAAGAAGCGGTCGGTGATGTAGCGGTGGCTCAGCTCGGCTGCAGCGACAATCGCCGGGTCGGTAATATCGACGCCGTGGTGGATTTCGTATTTCTCCTGCAGGCCGCGCAGGATGGCGATGGTGGCCTCGACGCTCGGTTCGTCCACCAGCACTTTCTGGAAGCGCCGCTCCAGCGCGGCATCTTTTTCGATGTATTTGCGGTATTCGTCGAGCGTGGTGGCGCCGAGGCAGTGCAGCTCGCCGCGTGCCAGCGCCGGTTTCAGCATATTGCCGGCGTCCATTGCGCCTTCGGCCTTGCCGGCGCCGACCATGGTGTGGATTTCGTCGATGAAGACGATGGTGTTGCCTTCATCCTTGGCCAGATCATTCAATACCGCCTTCAGACGTTCTTCGAATTCGCCGCGATATTTCGCGCCGGCCAGCAGCGCGGCCATATCCAGCACCAATACCCGCTTGTGTTTCAGCGAATCCGGCACTTCGCCGTTGACGATACGCTGCGCCAGGCCTTCGACGATGGCGGTTTTACCCACGCCGGGTTCGCCGATCAGCACCGGGTTGTTCTTGGTGCGGCGCTGCAATACCTGAATCGCGCGGCGGATTTCGTCGTCGCGGCCGATTACCGGGTCGAGTTTGCCCTGGCGCGCACGTTCGGTCAGGTCGAGGGTGAATTTCTTCAGGGCTTCGCGCTGGCCTTCGGCATCCTGGCTGCCCACATTCTCGCCGCCGCGCACTGCGTCGATTGCGGCTTCCAGCGCCTGTTTGCTGCCACCGCATTCCTTCAGCAGGCGGCTGGTGTCGCCTTTGTCTTCCAGCAAGGCAAGCAGGAACAGCTCGGAGGCAATGAACTGGTCGCCGCGTTTGGTCGCCAGCTTGTCGGTAACGTTGAGCAGGTTGCCCAGCTCGCGCGACACGGTAATTTCGCCACCGGTGCCTTGCACCTGCGGCAGGCGTTTGATCGCGTCGTCCAGGCCTTTTTTCAGCGGCGGGATATTGACGCCGGCACGCTGCAACAGCGATGGCACGCCGCCTTCGGCATCGTTGACCATCGCCAGCAGCAGATGCGGCGCTTCGATGTAACTGTTGTCGTTGGCCAGCGCCAGGCTTTGGGCGTCGGCAAAGGCCTGCTGGAACTTGGTGGTGAGTTTGTCGAATCGCATTCGTGTGCTCCCCTGACTGGATGGGTGTGGATGTCCCGTAGGTGGGGAGGGATTCGGCCGTTTCAAGTCAGACATTCCGCGCCTGTCCGAGCGGCAGCAACGGTATAATCAGCGGGGTCAACTTTGCCCAGTGGGAGCAGCATGGACCTGAACGACATCATCGCCGCCAATGTCGCGGCTGCACTGGCCGAGGATATCGGCAGCGGCGATCTGACTGCGCAACTGATTGCCGCCAATCGCCAGGGCACCGCCACCGTGATCAGCCGCGATAGCGCGATTCTGTGCGGCCGGGACTGGTTCGACGTGTGTTTCCGTCAGGTTGACCCGGCCGTCGACATTTTCTGGCTGGCCAAAGAAGGCGAACAGATCGAGCCCGAGCAGCGCCTGTGCGAAGTCAGCGGCCCGGCCCGAGCCTTGCTGACTGCCGAACGTACCGCGCTCAATTTCCTGCAGACCCTGTCGGCAGTAGCGACCAAAACACGGGCTTACGTTCTGGCCGCACGTGGCCACAAGGCCCGGATCATGGATACCCGCAAGACCTTGCCCGGCCTGCGTCAGGCGCTGAAATACGCAGTTACGGTTGGCGGCGGCCACAACCAGCGCATCGGCCTGTTCGATGGCATCCTGATCAAGGAAAACCACATCATGGCTGCCGGCTCGATTGAAGCCGTGATGCAGCAGGCGCAGGCGCTGGCCGGCCCGGGCGTGACGATCCAGATCGAGGTCGAAACGCTGGAAGAATTGCGGCGGGCGCTGGATGCCGGCGCCACCCTGATCCTGCTCGACAACATGAGCAACGAGCAGATGCGCGAAGCAGTGGCGATCACTGCTGGCCGGGCACAGCTGGAAGCCTCCGGTGGCGTCAACCTGGAAACCGTGGCCGCGATTGCCGCCACCGGCGTCGATCGCATTTCGATCGGTGGCCTGACCAAGGATGTGAAGGCGATTGATTTGTCGATGCGGTTCAAACTTTAGCCGCCGGCGGGGCCTGGGCCATCGGCTGAGCCCGGAACAGCCAGTGTGGTAGGGGATATCTCCATGCAACGCGACCATCGGTTTCTGGTGGCCCATCGACCGCCGCCGCGGCGGGCTGTTCGTTTCCGGGCGGTCTTGCTGGCGACCGGCTTGGTGCTGCTGCCCGGCGGGTCGGGTGCCGAAGTGCTGCGCTGCGGCATGGCCGAGGGCTATCCTCCCTTTCAGGCGGTCGAGCAGGGTCAGCCGGCGGGATTCGATGTCGCCGTGTTGCGGCGGGTGGCGCAACTGGCTGGGGTGACGCTGCAACTGGAATCCGGCGGCTGGGATGACGTCGTGGCTCATGGCCGGCTCGGACATTACGACTGCATTGCCGGCATGGAAATCACGGCGGCCCGGCAACGCTGGTTTCTGTTTACTACTCCTTATTACCGGCGGCAGATCAATGTGTTTGTCCGCGCCGACAATCAGCACACCCGCTCGCTCAACGACCTGATCGGCGGGATCATTGCTGGCGACCGCGATTCGGCGCTGGAGAATGAGCTGATCGAATCGGGCATCCAGCGCCGGATCCGGGTCAGGCAAGTCGCCAGCAAGGCCTTGTCGATGCAGTTACTGCGCGACCGGAAAGTAACGGCGGTGGTCATGCCGGATGCGGTTGCGTATCACTTGGCGGCACAGTATGGAATCCGGATCAGACCCTTGCGGCGCGAATTGTCCCAATCCGCATCCGTAGCGATTGCCGTGCCACTGGCCCGCCAGAAGTGGCTGCCAGCCTTGCAGCGGGGGCTGGACAGTCTTGAGGCCAGTGGTGAGATCGCCCGGCTGTGGCGCCAGCAATGTCCTGCATGCCCGACGTTGCCGCAGATGTTCCGTTGACTGTCTGGGAGCCTCAAGTCCGACTGGCTGTTAGCCGGATGCCCGCTGACCGCGTTCGATGGTCACGCCTACCCGTTTCACGCCGCGCAGCATGCCCAGTTTGGCGACACTGAGCCGCACCCACGGCGAACCGAATTCATTGAGGATGATGTGGGCAATGTGCTCGGCCAGCGCCTCCAGCAGCAGGAAGTGCTGTTCGGCCAGGGTTTCGCGCAGCCGTTCGACCACCACGCCGTAATCAATGGTGTCGGCAATGTTGTCGGTCTGGCAGGCACGACTGTCAGGAATGCCGAATTCCATGTCGAGCTGCAGGGTTTGCGGCGCCTGCCGCTCCCATTCGTAGACACCAATCAGCGTGTCGATACGGACTTCGTGCAGAAAAATGATATCCATCAGGGGGAGAACGCTGTTACGGTTTTGCCCGCAACACAATTCCCTTACAATCCAAACTCCCGAATTCTAGTGGAAATGCCATGTCCGCGGTAGAAATTGCATTTGTCGTCGCTGCTTACCTGCTGGGCTCGGTGTCGTTTGCCGTTGTCGTCAGCCGTCTGTTCCAGCTTGACGATCCGCGAACCTACGGGTCGAAGAATCCGGGCGCAACCAATGTGCTGCGCAGCGGCAAGAAAATCGCTGCCGTGCTGACCCTGCTGGGCGATGCCCTGAAAGGCTGGGGCGCAGTGCTGCTGGCCCGCCTGGCCGGCGAGGCACTGGTGAGTCAGACTGCCGTGGCCGCTGTCGCCGTGGCGGTGGTGGTCGGACATATGTGGCCGGTCTTTTTCCGTTTTCAGGGCGGAAAAGGGGTGGCAACCGCTGCCGGGGTGCTGTTTGCACTCAATCCGCTGCTTGGCCTGTATACGCTCGGCATCTGGGTGGGCGCGGTGCTGGGTACCCGCATTTCCTCGACCGGCGCGCTGGCCGCCGGCATCGCAGCGCCATTGCTGGCCTGGTGGATAGTGCAGTATCCGCCGATCCGTCATGCCGTGCTGATCGTCTCGTTGTTGCTGATAGCCCGCCACCACCAGAATCTGGTCGGCCTGTTGCGCGGCACCGAGCGCCGATTCGGCGCCAAACCCGCCCCGGCACAGCCGGATGGCGACGCTGGCGGAGACTGATTCATGGGCTGGGTGGAGCGCAAACTCGATTACGCCGGCGGCCGGCTGGAAGGTTCGGTCGAACACGCGGCCGAAAAACTGTCCGGAGTGATCGAGCAAGGCATCGAAAAAGCCGGTTCGGAATTGCGCGAGGTGTTGCGCGAAGGCAGCCGCGAGATCGATACCAAGCTCGATAAGATTTCGCAGGAGTTATCGAGCCAGCGTCATTTCACCAAGAACGATGTGCGCGATCTGGTTGATTATGCCGCTGAGCGTTTCGGGGTGATGTTTGACCAGCGAGTGCAGGGGGCGAAGCAGGAGTTCGCCATGCTGGTCGAGGAAAAAATCGACTATCTGAAAAGCGAAGTCGATACCTTTTTCATCCGCCGCCAGCAGGATCTGGCCCGCGAACGCCGCCGCCTGTTGATGAATGTGCTGATCGCGGTGCTTGCTTCGGTTGGTGTCGCTGCTGTGTCGCTGGGGTATCACCGGCTGGCTGCCAGCCAGATCGACCTGTATTCGATGTTCCGCATCGCGTTTGCATCGTTGTCGGGGGGCTATCTGGTATTCATGCTGGTGCAGGCAGTGCGCAAGTATCGCCGGATGAAAGAGCATCAAAAAGACCTGATGTTCCTGACCATGCGTTACTGGGGCGTGTTGCGGCCGCAGAGCCTCTTGCTGCATGGCCTGCTGCTGGCGGGGATCATCCTGTTGTATGTCTTGCTGTTCTGGCCGCAGGCGCTGACCCAGTTTACGGTGGGTGCGCGCCTGGTTGCGTGGCTGCGTCTGCCGGTTTAGCCGGCCACGATACAAGGGTGGCGACGCCGGCAGCCGCGTGCCGGCATGCTTCGCTATTCTTTTGTTCTATTCCTGCAGGGCAAGGTATCAGCCGGATGGCATATTTTTCTGTTGCCGCTTGAAACTATTGATACAATTCAAGTTCTAACTCTAAATTCTTAACGCCAACAGAGCGTAACGTGTGCTTACACGGGAGAGCAAACTTGAAAAACGGAAACCAGATCACGCGCCTGTCCGGCGCTTTGCTTGCGGCTGTGGTTGTGCTGTCTGCTTGTGTCACTGAGTCGGGATCGAACGAATCAGCGGCGCCGACGGCCACAGCCCTGCTGCCCAACCCGCGTTCTCCGCTGGTCAATGAACCCGTTTCATTCCAGGTGGCTTGCAGCGGCGACGGAATTACTTACCGCTGGGATTTTGGCGATGGCAGTTCTAGCACCGTTGCCACGCCAAGCCATAGTTATGCGGCCGCTGGCACCTATCCGGTGCAGGTTACCTGTTCCGATCCGCAAGGCCGGTCGGCGCTGGCAACCACGGCACTGTCGGTGGCCAATGTGATTGGCGTTGACTCCCGTTTTACCGTGACTCCGTCCACCAGCGTGGCACCGGGCGACATGGTTACATTCACTGCGGCGGGCAGCGGGCTCACTTATGCCTGGGACTTCGGCGACGGCGCGACCGCGACCGAGGCGACTCCGACCCATGTTTACGCCACGGCCGGAACCTACATCGCCAAGCTCAGCGTCAACGATGTCGATGGCAACAAGGCCGAATCCACTCAGACCATCAGTGTTTCTACGACCAACCCGACCGTCACCCTGTCACCCGCGACGATCGTTTCGCGCAACAACAAGCTGATTGCGTTTGCTGCCACCGCCTCTGACCCCGGCAGCAATCCGCTGACCTACACCTGGAACTATGGCGACGGCACTACCGAAACCGGCGGCGCCAATGCCAGCCATCAATATGCCAACACCGGTTCGTATACTGTAACGGTAACGGTTGACAATGGCCAGGGCGGGCAGGCGCAGGCGTCTGGTTCGGCGTTGATTATCAACAATCGTGCGCCGGCTTCGCCAGTGATAAATGTCACATCCCACAGCGCGATTGGCGAGGCCGTGCCGTTTGCCGTATCGAGCAGCGATCCGGATGGTGATCCGCTCACCTACAGCTGGGATTTCGGTGACGGTGCCACCATCGTGGCCAGCAACCCCAGCCATGCCTACAACAAGCTCGGTCAGTACCGCGTAAAGGTGGTCGTTGCCGATTCGCTGGGGGCAAAGAACGAGGCGTCGGTAACCATTTCCATTGGGGACTTCACCAGCGTCAAGGGCATGCCCTGCGCCGGTGCCAAGTCGGGCCAGGGCTGGTGCATGCAAAACCCGCGGCCGACCCTGTACCAGCTCAACGCGATCGACATGCTGACCCCGACCACTGGCTGGGCGATCGGCCTGAACGGCAGTGTGCTGTACACCACCGACGGTGGCGTGACCTGGATGACCCAGTTTTCCGGCGCGGGAGTGGCGCTGAACGACATCCGTGCGCTGGATGCCAATACGGCATGGGTGGTGGGTGACCAGGGGGTGATCCTGAAGACGACTGACGCAGGCAAGACCTGGACGCCACAGTCTTCGTCGACCACTAGCTGGCTGAATGGCATCACGGCCATTGATGGCAATACGGCGTGGGCGGTGGGTGAAAAGGGCTCCATCATCAAGACTACCAATGGCGGAACCACCTGGACCCCCCAGCCTTCCGGAGTCAGCGATGGCCTGTCCGACATCCATGCGCTGAATGGCAATGATGTGTGGGCGGTCGGGGTACGGGGGGCGATCCTGCATTCGACAAACGGCGGGACATCGTGGACCCTGCAAACCACCGGCGACGCCGACGCTTATCGCTCGATATATGCCGTCGATGGCAGTACGTTGTGGATCACGGGTGGTTCGGGCCTGGTGCGCAAGAGCACCAACGCCGGGGCGAGCTGGTCGGCTCAGTCGGTGGGCGGAACTGCCCATCTGAACAAGCTGGTTGCGTTGAATGCGTCCATTGCGTGGATTGCAGCAGAGGGCGGGCGAGTCTACCGCACCAGCGATGGCGGAGCGAGCTGGACGGCAGTCAGCGCCGGCACGACGGCCAGCCTGCACGGTCTGGATGTGCTGGATGGCAGCAATCTGTTTGCGGTGGGCAACGCTGGCAACATCCGCCGTTCGACCGATGGTGGCGCTAGCTGGACAGCGCTCAATTACGGGGTCACCGAACACCTGTCCGGCGCGGCGGCGCCGGATGCCGCCAATGGCTGGGTGGTGGGACAGAACGGCACCATCCTGCGCACCACCGATGGCGGCGCGAACTGGGTGGCGCAGACCAGTGGCAGCACGGCCGCGTTGCGGGCGATTGCGGCACCGGCTGCCACGACAGCCTGGGCAGTCGGAACCGGCGGTACCATCCTGCGCACCACCGACAGCGGAACCACCTGGGCCGCCCAGACTTCGGGTACCACCCAGACGCTGTATGCCATTGCCGCGGTGGATGCCAATACCGCCTGGGCGGTGGGAGATGGCGGCGTGGTGCTGAAAACTACTGACGGTGGCAGCACCTGGGTTGCACAAACCTCCGGCGTAGCCACCCCGCTGCTGGGGGTGACGGCTGCCAATGCCAGCACCGTCTGGGTGGTAGGGCAGGGGGGCGTGGTGCGCAAGACCACCGATGGCGGTGCCACCTGGGCCGCCCAGTCCAGCGGCACCACCTACACCCTGAACGCCGTGCGGGCAGCAGACGCCAATCAGGTGATCGCGGTAGCCGATGCCGGCCAGTTATTCCGCTCGGCTGACGGGGGGGCTACCTGGACGCGACGCAATGTTGCTCAGTTCCGGCTGACTGCCATTGGCCTGGTGGATGCCAACACCTACTGGCTGGCGGGCGATTCCGGCACGGTACTGAAAACGACCGACGGCGGAGCCAGCTGGAAAGACCAGTCAGGCAGCGCGACCAACGATATCGGTGCCAAATCGGTGACCAATATTGCCGCCATTGCCGTGATCGGCCAGGAAATTGCCTGGATGGCCGGGCAGGGTGGCTTGATCATGAAGACACTTACCGGTGGTGGTGGCTGACCGGTCTTGTCTGACCAGCACGACAAAGCGGCTTCGGCCGCTTTTTTTGTCAGTGTGCAATGGCGGGCGATGCCTGCAGCAATCGGGTGATTTCGCCAAGCTGGTTCATGGTTGATAGGGCCCGCCAGAGCTGTTCGCCAGCATGCCGTTGTTGGCTGTCCAGGCGCAGCGACAGCGCCAGATAGACCTTGTAGGTGGCAAATGACTCGGGCAGCCTTTCGACCCGGCTTTCGGCCAGATACGGCGCAATGTGGCCAGGAATGGCCAGCAACAGATCAAACCGCCCGGCCTCCAGCTTGCGAATCTGCTGTTCGGCCGTATGGTTGTTGTCGTCAACCCTGACTCCGCTATGGGCCAGTGCTTGTTTGATTGCCAGCGCGTCGTGCAGAACGCCGACACTGTGGGTATTCAGGAAGGCACTTCCGGTCCAGCGGGCGCGGCTGCCCTGGCGGCGATATACGGCGACAGCGAGCGGGGTGATCTGGCTGCCGGGTGCGCGGCCATCGCTGGCATCCGGTGGAAAAGAGAACAGCTCGCGTGTCGATTCGGTAAACGAAACCAGGGTTGCCGGGATCACTCCGTTGCGCACCAACTCGTGGCAGCGCCGGATCGGTGCCACCTGGTAGGCGATTTTGACTTGCGCCAGTGCCGCCGCACGGCCAAGTATCTTCCGCAATGTGCCTTGTCTGCCGTTGTCAAAAGACAAGGGGGGCAACTCGATATTGGGCACGCAGATACCGAATGCTGGCGGGTCCTTTGCAGGGCAGGCGCCGACCCAGCACCCGGCCAGCAACGCAAACAGGACGAAGTTATGGGGAACGTTCATGCTCAGGCAACTCCGGTGGAGCGTGGATGCGAATCTCTGGCGGCCTGTCTGTTGCGAAGTGGATCAGTGGGCCAGCGTTTTGCGGATCCTGTTGCCGGCTGGTGGAGTGTTGTTGCACCGCCCGGATGGCAGGGTCTGTGTCCTAATTCTGTTTAGGACGCGCTGATTGATTGGCTGCGCGCGCAAATTGCGGCGTACCCAAGCCAGGCAGTTCGCCATGCAAGCTTTGCTTGCCAGGCTCGGTTGCTCTCGCGCGGTGCTCGAAGGCTCGCCTGACCAGTGGTGGAGTAGCCATGCAGCGCTCTTTGCACTTTATCCCGCTCGCCGAATAAATCAGCACTTTCTTTATAGTCAAACCGCCAGATCGAAATAGGGTCGAGTGGATTGGCCAGGCAGGTTGATGTTAGTACTGATAATGGTTATTATTGCGAAAATCAACTGATAACGAATATCATTACTAATAATGACCCGAGACTTTCATCACCCTGCAAGCGTGGTTGATCCGGTAGCCGTGGGTTCGGCTGGATTGCTGGCCGATTCTGCCCCTCCGCTGATCCAGGCTGCGCATCTGTTTGGCGTCGGGCGCGAGGTGCTGATCCGCCACGCCGGACACGATTACCGGCTGCGGATTACGCGGCAGAACAAGCTGATCCTGACCAAATGAGCCTGCCGTATTTACAGGGGCGTCAGCCTTGGTTGCTGGCCAGCGTGGCCGGGATGCATCTGGCGTTGGCGGCTGGTTTGATGGTTGAGCGGTCTGCTGTGATCCCCTCGCCGCCCCGGCCGATCCGTGTCAGCCTGCTGGTCGCTGATCCCCCTGCGGCCCGGCCCGCCATGCCGACACCGCTGGCAGCGGCAAGGGTCGACCGGCCGGTGCCGGCTCCGGTTCGTCCACCCAGGGTGCATTCTCAACCTTTGCTGACGGCCCGGCCGGCTGATTCGGCGGTACCGGCAACGCCGGCAGAGTCCACGCCTGAGCGTGTGCCAACCGAGCTACCTTTGGCTGTGATGACTGAGCCCAGCGTCGCCGCGGCCACGCCCGCCCCGGCTCCGGCGGCCTTGCCGGTGGCACCGGCGCGTTTCGACGCCGATTACCTGAACAATCCGGCACCGGCGTATCCGCCGTTGTCGCGCCGGCTGGGTGAGGCCGGGCAAGTGCTGCTGCACGTGCTGGTGGGGGCCGACGGTGCAGCAAGCAAGGTGGACGTGCGTGACTCCAGCGGTTTTGAGCGGCTGGATCGGGCAGCGCGTGATGCCGTGCGGCAGTGGCGTTTTGTGCCGGCGCGCCAGGGCGATAAAGCGGTTGCCGCCTGGGTGCTGGTGCCGGTTTCCTTTTCTTTGCGGAGTTGAACGATGCAACAACCAACCCTGGGCTTTGCCCATTTTCTGGCGCAGGCCGATCTGGTGGGACATTTGCTCTTGCTTGCCCTGGCGCTGATGTCGGTAGCAACCTGGTATTTAATCGTTGCCAAGGCCTGGGCCAACTGGAAAACCCGCCGTTACGCCCGCGGCTTTCTGCTGCGGTTCTGGAATGCGGCCGACATGCAGTCAGTGGCTGCGGTGCTGAAGCAGGAAGGTGTGCGTGACCCGTTCTCGCATCTGGCCCACCACGGCCTGCGCGCTGCCGAACAGCACCGCGACCGGCGGGGGGGGCGAATGGTGGAGGCGGGCAGTGCGGATGATTTTCTGACCCGCGCCTTGCGCCGGGCCATCGAGCAGGATACCGCCCGGCTGGAATATGGCCACACCGTGCTCGCCTCGGTGGCATCCAGTGCGCCGTTCATTGGCCTGTTCGGTACAGTGTGGGGGATTTACCACGCGCTGCTGGTGATCGGCCAGACCGGCCAGGGCACGCTGGACAAGGTGGCCGGCCCGGTGGGTGAGGCGTTGATCATGACCGCGCTGGGGCTGGCGGTGGCGATCCCGGCTGTGCTGGCGTACAACGCGTTCAACCGCAGTAACCGGCTGCTGCTGGCCGAGCTGGATGGATTTGCCCACGATCTGTTTGCGTTCATGTCCACTGGCAACCGCAATGAGGCGCCCGCACAGGCCGGCGGTCTGGCGACGGTCCGGCCGCTGGCGGAGGCGGCATAAATGGCATTCGGCAACCTTTCCGGCAACCGTGCCGCGCAGCCGCTGGCCGAGATCAACATGATTCCGCTGATCGATGTGATGCTGGTGCTGCTGGTGATCTTCATTGTCACCGCGCCCTTGCTGGGCCACGCGGTCAAGGTTGATCTGCCGCGGGCCAGCAGTCAGCCCAATGCTGCCACGCCGGTGCAAGTGCGGCTGACGCTTGCCGCCGACGGCTCTGCCTACTGGGAGGGCCAGCCGGTGGCGGCGAGTGAGCTGGAGGCCCGCTTGCAGCAGGTTGCTGCAAGCGATCCGCAGACCGAGCTGCAACTGCATGCCGACGGTGCGGTTGCCTACCGCAAAGTGGCCGAGGTGATGTCGGCCGCAGCCCGCACCGGCCTGACCCGGATCGGCTTTGTTACCGATCCGCGTAGCCACTGATTCGCGGTCGTCGGTCGGCAATCTGTCGGTCGGCGGCTTTTTCAGCCAGCCAGCGCCTTGTGCCAGCCAGCCAGAGTCGTTATTTGTGCCAATGGAGTACCCCGTGTCACACAAGCCACAATCCAGCAAACCGGCCAAGACCGATGTTTCCTTTACCCCCGCTCCGGTACGGCCCGCTGCCGGCCTGCTGCCGCTGGGCGCCGCGCTGATGGCGGCTTCGCTGCAGTTGCAGGCTGCCGACGCCGTGGAAAAGACCCTTGCTCCGGTCAAGGTGCAGGCGGATGCCGACATTCAGCAGGACGGCCTGCGCGCCACTGTCACCCGCGTCGGCAAGACCCTGCAGGACCCGCACGACATTCCGCAGGCGGTGACCACCGTCACCAACAAGATCATGGAAGAACAGCAGGTCGGCTCGCTGCGTGAAGCGCTGCGCAACGTCTCCGGCCTGACTTTCAACGCTGCGGAAGGAGGCCGTTCGGGCGATAACATGATGCTGCGCGGCTTCTACACCTTCGGCGACATGTACCTGGACGGCATCCGGGATACCGCGCAATACAACCGCGAAACTTTCAACCTGGAGCAGGTCGATGTGCTGCGCGGCTCGGCTGCGATGTTGTTCGGCCGCGGCCAGGCGGGCGGGGTGATCAACCAGGTGAGCAAGACGCCGATGCTCAACGACCGCAACAAGCTGACCGCCAGTGTCGGCACCGAGCGCTACCTGGAGCAGACGGCCGACGTCAACAAGCATCTGGGTGGCAGCACCGCGTTGCGGATCAATCTGATGAACCGCGACGATGGCAGCTGGCGTGCCAACCCCAGTACCGGCGCCGAGCCGGAAGTGCATCGGCGCGGGCTGGCTGTCAGCATGGGTACCGGGCTGACCACCGACAACGAATTCATCCTGTCGCACCTGCTGACCACCACCCGCGACAAGCCGGACTACGGCATCAGCT
This sequence comes from uncultured Burkholderiales bacterium, assembly GCA_964495595.1. Lineage (GTDB taxonomy): Bacteria > Pseudomonadota > Gammaproteobacteria > Burkholderiales > SCOH01 > CALMFQ01. The sequence continues at coordinate 13,318 of CAZBWH010000059.1, forward strand.
TTGACAGCGCCTCGCACCAGCCGGGCAGCCGCCTGCCCAACAGCACCTATTTCGGCGTTGATGCCAACTTTGACGACAGCAAGACCCGCATCAGCACAGCCACCTACACCCACCGGTTTGCGCCCGGCAGCGAATGGCGTACCCAGTTGCGCTACGCCGATTACGAACGCAGCTACTGGGCCAAGACGCCGAATCTGACCACCCCGCCAAACGAGCTGGCCACCGTGGGCGGCAACCAGACCCGGGCGATGGACTATGAAACCGTCACCGTCCAATCCGACTTCAGCAGCCGCCTGCAGCTGGCCGGGATGCCGCACCAGTGGCTGACCGGAGTGGAATACCTGCGGGAAGACAGCTCCCGTAGCGGGCTGTACAACTTTGGTGCTACCACCGCAGCCAATCCACCGCAGTTTTTGCCCTACATTGTCAACCCGGCCAGCGCCCCGACCACCTTCAAGGCCGATTCGTATGCGGTGTACGCCCAGGATACGGTTGAATTCATTCCGCGCTGGAAAGCGACGTTCGGCCTGCGGCGCGATCTGATGGATGCCAGCTATTCCAGCGCCAGCTCGCCCAAGCTGAAATACGGCGAGTGGAGCACCCGCAGTGCGCTGTCGTTCCACCCGACCGAAGACAATCATTACTACCTCAGCGTCAGCGATTCGTTCAGCCCGACCGCCGACCTGTACCAGCTGACCAGCGAGCCGCTGCCGGCCGAGCGCAGCAAAGTGGTCGAGCTGGGGGCAAAATGGATGTTGCTGGAAGGCGATCTGGCGCTGCGCACCGCGCTGTACCGTGCCGAAAAGAACTGGGAGCGCAACACCGATCTGGAATCCACTGCCGCACTACTGTCGCGCAAGCGCCACACCAACGGCCTGGAGCTGGAAGCCGCCGGCCGCCTTAGCACCAACTGGGAGCTGTTCGCCGGCCTGGCGCTGATGGATGCCAGCATCGATGACCAGCACGACGGCGACCCGCTGGGCAGTTTTGCCAGCGTCAGCGGCAACGGCAGCGCCTCCGGCCCGACCGGGCTGGCCGGCGCCGGCTACGCCACAGGCGACGCCGCCGACGCCGCCGAAACCGTCTACCGCACCCGTAGCCAGCAGGTGTCGGAAGGCCAGCGCCCGCGCAATACGCCGCAGTACACCTTCAATCTGTGGAGCACCTACCAGTTTGCCGCCAACTGGAAAGCCGGCGTTGGCCTGGAAGCCAAGGGCGAGCGTTACGGCTATGGCATCGGCACCTGTGGCGCTGCCACCCAGGCCACGGCAGCCGGCGCAAACCGTGGCAAGTGGTCGTACGGCAACTGCTCGACCAGCTTTACCCCCAACGCTGCCCCGGCCTACGTGCGCTACGACGCCATGATGGCCTACGAACGGCGCCTGTGGGCGGTGCGGCTGAATGTCCAGAACCTGCTCAACGACGTGTATTACGACTCGATCTACGACAACGGCGGCTTTACCGTGCCTGGCACCAAACGCAAGCTGATTGTCAGCGGCGAATACAAGTTCTGATCTGGCTGGCCGGCGTGTCACGCGATGCGCCGGTTTTTTTAACCTGTTACCGACTGCCTCTCCATGCTGATTACCATCGACAACGTTCTGACCGCCGAAGAACTGGCGCAAGGCCGCCAGCTGCTGACCGAAGCGCAATGGGCCAGCGGCCTGATCACCGCCGGGCCGCAGGCTGCGGTAGCGAAGAACAATCTGCAATTGCCGGAGGGTAGCCCGCAGCTGATCGCGTTGCGGCAACTGGTACTCGGTGCGCTCAACCGCAATGCGATGTTTTTCACCGCGGCGCTGCCGCTGAAGATTTTGCCGCCGTTTTTCAACTGCTACAGCGGCGATACCAACCACTACGGCTACCACACCGACAACGCCATGCGCCTGCTGCCGGACGGCAGCGGCTACGTGCGCGCCGATGTCTCGGCCACGCTGTTTTTCTCCGAGCCGGACGAATACGAAGGCGGGCTGCTGACCATCGAAGATACCTTCGGCGCCCACGGCCTCAAGCTCAAGGCCGGCAGCATGGTGGTTTACCCCTCATCGTCGATCCACCAGGTAGCGCCGGTCACCGCCGGCCAGCGGCTGGCGTGTTTCATGTTCATCCAGAGCATGGTGCGCGACCCCGGCCAGCGCCGCACCCTGTTCGACATGGACATGGCGCTGCTGGATCTGCGCGAACAATACGGCGAAATTGATCCGGTGGTGCGCCTGACCGGCATCTACCACAACCTGCTGCGGCGCTGGGCTGACTCGTGAGCCAGCCGGGCCGCCATACCATTCCCGCCGGCATCACGTGTGCCGCCGATTACGAAAACCACGCCCGCAACGCGCTGGAGCCGGTCGCGTGGTCTTATCTGCAGGGCGGCAGCGGCAACGATCTGACGCTGGCCAACAATCGCCGCGCCTTCGACGCCATCCCCTTGTGGCCCCGCCCACTCGTCGATGTGCGCGGCGGCCATACCCGCTTGCAACTGTTCGGCCACGAGCTGGAACACCCGCTGCTGCTGGCGCCGATTGCCTACCAGCGGCTGTTCCACCCGGACGGCGAATGCGCCGGCGCCATGGCTGCCGCCGCGCAGGGCGGCACTACACTGGTCAGCAGCCTCGCCAGCCAGCCGCTGGAGCAGATCGCCGCCACCTGCCAGCAGACCGGCGGTGTCGCGCCGTGGTTCCAGCTTTACTGGCAGGGCGAACGCCAGCGCACGCTGCGGCTGGCGCAACGTGCGATCGCTGCCGGTTATCCGCTGATCGTGTTCACCATCGACGCCCCGGTGAAACTCGCCTCGCTGACGCTGCCCGGCGCCATCCGCGCCGTCAACCTCGAAGCCCCGCTGACCGCCGCCCCGGTCGCCGCCGGCCAGAGCCAGGTGTTCGACGGCTGGATGGCGCAGGCGCCGACCTGGGACGACCTCGCCTGGCTGCGTCAGCAGGTCAAAATCCCGCTGCTGCTGAAAGGCATCCTGCACCCGAACGATGCGCAACGCGCCGCCGATGCCGGCTGTGATGGCCTGATCATCTCCAATCACGGCGGCCGCGTTCTCGACGGCGCTCCCGCCGCCATCGACTGCCTGCCCGCGATTGCCGACCGGCTCGGCGGCCAATTGCCCTTGTTGTTCGACAGCGGCATCCGCAACGGCCGCGATGTGTTCAAGGCCCTGCAACTCGGCGCCAGCGCCGTCCTGATCGGCCGCCCGGCGATCTGGGGCCTGGCCAGCGCCGGCGCCCTCGGCGTCGCCCACACCCTGCGCCTGCTGCGCGACGAACTCGAAGCCACCATGGCGCAATGCGGCTGCAGAACGCTGGCCGATATTCCTGCCTGCCGCTGGCTCGTTCGAGGGTAAGCAGCGTCAAATAGGTACATGAGCCGGCAGCCCGCTCTGGCATTGCCCTGCAGGCAAGACTGCAAGGCAATGGGGATGCGGCTTGCAGGGCCAGGGCTGGTTTGGTGTTGAGGTAGAGTGAGCCGGTGTGCAGCAAGCTACCCCGACCAGACGGCCCTGCTGCGCCAGCGGGAAAACTGCCCGGATTGAGCTGCTGCCTTGTTGCACAGACCCGCTATGCGCCTCGAAAGCGGGTAATTCGGGTCTCGCCTCATATATCCCTTTGGCATATAATCGAGGGAATCGCTTATGGATTTTCGGGAACTGAGGAGCAAGTGGTGCAACAAACCAAACCAACAGTAATCTTCCGTTTTGCCTTGCTGGCCCTGGCTTGCACACCAACAGCGCACGCGGAGCAGGCTCGCGACATGATCGTCATGCTGAAATCATCGGCGGTAGACAAACAATCCATCTCACCCAATGTCCGGATCGATAACGTATTTTTAGATCGACGGGTCGCCGCCAATCCGCAAGTGTGGGAAGCCGTATCGCTAAAAACCGCAGCACTGGTTCACGAACTGGAAAGCGCCCATGGGCTAAAAGCGCGCGGCGTATTTGGCGCGCTCACGCATGGGTTCGGCGCCAACCTGACCAACGCTCAGATCAGCCGGCTCAAGTCGGACCCCCGCATCGAATCCGTCTTCAGCGATGCCGTGGGCCGCTCCGCCGGCAGTCCGCCACCGTGGTTCAACATTCCCGATGTGCCAACAGCCAGTTGGACCTTCGGCTGGAACCTCTACGCAATCGGCGCCAACGCCAACCCCGGCTACCGGACGCAGGAAAATTATCCGATCAAGGCTTATGTGATCGACGCCGGCATCCAGCCGCACACCGACCTGAAATTCAATTGGCAGACCGACCATATCAGTTTCGATATGCATGGCAACACCCCGCAATATTCGCCGGTATGCGACTCGCATGGCACCCACGTAGCCGGAATCATTGGCGCCAACTGGACCTCCACACCCTGGGGCGTGGAGGGTGTTGCACCAGGAATCAGTCTGAAATCAGTACGGGTTATCAACTATTGCGAGCCGTATGGCGACGGGCTTACCTACCTCTCGGACGTATTGAGCGCCATCAACTGGATATCCAGCCAGGTCGGGCCCTACAATTCCGCTGTAACACGAAGATTGGGTGCTGTCGCCAACATGAGCATCGTTTGGAATGGCGTCAACCCGGCTAACCCGTTATACATCAGCCCGGCGGCACAGACCGCGCTGCGCGACACCATTGTGCGTGCCACGCAAAATGGAGTGTTCTTCAGCTTCGCCGCCGGCAACAGCAATGAGCCTGCCTGCAATATCTATCCCGCCGCACTGGCCAGGAATATCAACGGCGCGATGGCGGTCGGGGCGATTCTCCATACCGGGCAGGCAATGAGCTATGACAAGACCATCGCCACCTATGGGCCATGTGTCGAAATCTGGGCGCCCGGTCAGTCGGTGCAATCGACCGGGGCCGATCCTTCGCCAGCTGGCAAACCTTTTCCTTCCGCTTGGGGACATATTGCCGGGACCAATCATTACTATCAGGCAATGACCGGTTCTTCGATGGCTGCACCGCATGTGGCCGGCGCAGCAGCATTGGTGGCCCGCCTGTATCAGCAAAATGCCCTCCCCCTTCCGTATCCGGCGGACATCGAAGCCATGCTGAAAAACCCGCTAAAAACCCGGCAACTCGGCAGTTATGGCCCGCCCCCCTATACCGGAACCATCAATCTGCTGCAAATTGACAACCTTACGCTCAACTGAGGACATCCAATGACATTTGCCGCACTTGTACGCAAAGGCCTCCTGCTGTCGTTTCTTGCCATGACCCTGGCAGCATGTAACGACTCGGGAGGGGATGGAGAGCCGGACACCAAAGTGTATTTCCGGTCGCTGAAGGGAGAACCCAATAAAGTCACAGATGCAGGGCTCCTTGGAGATATGAAAAACAGTTGCTTGGGTTGCGCCGAGTTGGGAGTGATCGTTAACTCCCTCAAGGAATTCGAGGAAGCGGTAAACCTGACTTCCACTTTGTATTCAATAGCCTATCTGCTAGGTGATACACGGGTTGACTTCACCACCAATACTGTGGTGGAAATCAGGTCGTTTCACTATTTCGGGCTGCTACCGACAGTTGAAAACGTTCAGGAGGAAGTCGACCGGATTCGCATTTTTCCGGTGTTATGTCACTGGAGCCCGACCCCGGATGGGGCAGAAAAACACTCACAAACCTGGATTGTGATCCCCAAAACCGCCAAGCCGATTGTGGTTGAGCCGATGACCAAGGCGACCGGAGAAACCTGGCCCAACGGGGGGCCCGGAGCGCCGGCACGCTGCGATAAACTGGCGGTGGGCCAAGTGTCTTGACGTTTCAAGGCCGTAACCAAGGGGGCAGCTTGCTGCCCACGCGAATCAACGTCATCCGGCGGACATCGAAGCCATGCTGAAAAATCCGTTGGAAACACGGGGTCAGGTCTAACATTCCAGCATCCATGATATAGTCACCGCCATGGCCAGACCCTTACGACTCGAATTTGCCGGTGCGATTTATCACGTCACCTCTCGCGGCGACCGGCGCGAGAATATCTATTTGACCGATGAAGATCGGCAGGATTGGCTGGATGTCTTGCGGCAGACGTGTGAACGCTTCAACTGGGTGGTGCATGCGTGGTGCCAGATGAGCAATCACTACCATTTGCTGGTGGAAACGGTGGATGGCAATCTCAGCCGGGGCATGCGGCAGCTCAATGGCCAATATACGCAGCGTTTCAATCAGCGCCATCAGTTGGTCGGGCATTTGTTTCAGGGGCGCTACAAGGCGATCCTGGTGCAGCGGGAAACCTACCTGCTGGAATTGGTGCGTTATGTGGTGCTGAATCCGCTGCGTGCGCGAATGGTCGAATCGTTGGGTGATTGGCCCTGGAGCAGTTTTCCGCAAATCATGGGGCAGGCACCTGCGCCGTCATGGCTGGACACCGATTGGACGTTAAGCCATTTCAGCCGGTCAAGAAGCCGGGCTCGGGCCGCCTATACGGAATTCATCATGGCCGGCTGTGGCTTGCCCAGTCCCTTGGCACAAACTCGTCATCAACTGATTCTCGGTGAAGATGCTTTTATTGAAAAGCATCGGCAATTGGCTTCGTCCGACACGTTGCGCGAAGTATCAAAGGCCGAGCGACGTGCCATTGCACCGGATTTGGCGACATTTCAGACCGATTATCCAATCAGGGATGAGGCCATGGCTCGCGCTTATTTGTCCGGTGCGTACACCATGGCTGAAATCGCAGAATTTTTTAATGTGCATTACATGACAGTCAGTCGGGCGGTGCGGA
>CAZBWH010000060.1:0-19897 GCA_964495595.1 uncultured Burkholderiales bacterium
CAGATGCAGGCCGGTTCGGGCCTGTACTTCGATTTTTTTCACCACATCGTCTTCACCGGTCTGCTCGTGCATGACATGAATGCCGGTGAGCTCGGTGAATGCCTTGGCGAGCACTTCCGCTTCGTAGCGATGGGTGTTGATGGTTTCGGATACCACCATGATTTTCTTGCCTTGGAACGGCTTGGCCGCTTCGCGGAACCATTCCAGTTCCTTGCGCTGCTGCTCTGCGCTCAAGGTCGTCGGACTGAACTCTTTCTGCAGCCGGGCGATCACTGCGTCGTCTCCCGGGGCGGCGACCGACAACGGCGAGACACTCGCCAAGCCGATCGCGCCTGCCACGGCCAGATGAATGGGCTTCATCCTGAGGGACTTCTTCTCCATAACCACTGCCTCCTTGTGTTGTTCCACTTTGCACAGGTCTGGTGCAACGGACACTGTCTGATCAACATAGACCAGTCTGAGCGGCTGCGTAAGTGGTTTAACCAATTCCGGCAGACGTATATGCCATTTCACTAGGACAATTCGCTGGCGGCTTGAAATTGGCTAGGGTGTGGCTATAACTAGCGCATGGTTGGCAGGTAATAATCGTGCGAGCTGTTTGGTCGGGCCATTCTGCCATGCAGGCTGCTGCAATACCTGAAGACTATTTTCTCATTACCCAGCCAGGCATTCGTTCTGGCACATAATGAGGCATTCCCCGCTTAATTGGCCGGGTATTTCAAATCAAGGAGGAGCGTATGCGTATTACATCGATGGCTTTGCTGGTTGCCAGTGCATTCACATCTTTGTCTGCCGTTGGGGCGGACAATATTCCAATCGATTTCCATGGCTATTTCCGCTCCGGCACCGGCTCGGCAGATGAAGGCGGCAAGCAGGCGTGTTTCGGGCTGGCTGGGGCAGATTCGAAATACCGTCTGGGCAACGAATGCGAAACCTGGCTGGAGATTGAACTGGGCGCCGAGCTGGCAAAAATCGACAATACGACCTTTGCCGTGCACACCCTGATGTCGTACAACGCGCCGCAGAATACCGGCATGGAAAGCAATGTCGACGCACTGCAACAAGCGTGGGGCGAGGCGAAGAATCTGGGCAGCGGCGCGTGGTCGACCGCCAGCGCCTGGGCCGGAAAGCGCTATTACAAACGTCAGGGCCCGCATCTGAACGATTACCGTTATCTGTCCAACGAGGGCCAGGGTGGCGGGATCGAGAACATCAGCGTTGGGCCGGGTAAATTGTCGTATGCCTACATCCGCCAGATCGATCCGGCCAATGAACTGATTTCGCAAACCAATCACGATCTGCGGTATGAAGGGCTGCCGACCAACCCGAACGGCAACCTTGATCTGGCGCTGATTTTCGGCAGCAAGAATAACGCTGACAATGTCGGCACCGGCAACAAGAACGGTACGCTGTTCCACGTTCAGCACAACCAGAACAAGATTTTCGGTAACGATGGCTACAACAAGCTGGTGTTCCAGTACGCTGACAAGAACATCGACCTGAGCTATGGCTCGACACCGGGCACCTACGACGGCAAGCAGGTGCGGGTGCTGGACAATTTCTTCATCGACATTAGCCGCAATCTGCAGGCTGAAGGCGTGGTCAGCTTTACCAAAATGGACAGCAGTAGCGCTTCGAAGCGCCCCGGCCAGACTCCGGATGGTGGCAAGTGGTTGTCGGCCGGCATCCGGCCGGTGTATTCGTTCACCAAGATCTTCAGCCTGGCGGCCGAAGTCGGCTTTGACCAGATCGATCCGGAAGCCAGCAATGCCAAGACCATCCGCCTGACCAAGTTTACCATTGCGCCGCAGATCAGCGCCGGTACGGGCTACTGGGCACGGCCGACGATCCGGGCATTTGCCACCTTTGCCGACTGGAACCAGAAAGGCGCCGTGCTACCGGCCGACGCCCGCTACAAGGACAAAACCAGCGGCATGAGCTACGGCGTGCAAACCGAAGCCTGGTGGTAAGTCGATTAGCCTGGCAGCCTGGCTGCGGGCCAATAGGGACGGGGCTTGCAGCCTGGGCTGCAAGCCCCGTCCCTATTGGCCCGCAGGGCAATACTGAACAGCCGTTCACCGCTGTCCATGCCGATGGGCTAGAATCACGGCGTTTGCCATTTCCTGCTGCCCTCCCATGCTGAATTTCCTCCCTGCGCCGCTGATCGGCGTGCTGGCATCGACCCTGCTGGCGATCAACAGTCTGTTCTGGGTACCGTTGTTGTTGGTATTTGCCATCCTGCGCTTGCTGATTCCGGTTCCGTTCCTCCGCAAGGCCTTGGGGCCGGTAACGCTGGCGATTGCCGAATCGTGGATTGCCTGCAACAGCGGCTGGATGGCGCTGACCCAACGTTGCCAGTGGGATGTGCAGGGCTTGGACGGGCTGGATTACCGCAAGTGGTATCTGGTCAACAGCAATCACCAGTCGTGGGTCGACATTCTAGTGTTGCAGCATATTTTCAACCGCAGGATTCCGCTGCTGAAGTTCTTCATCAAACAAGAGCTGATCTGGGTGCCGGTGATGGGGCTGGCGTGGTGGGCACTGGATTTTCCGTTCATGCGCCGCCACAGCGAAGAATTCCTGAAAAAACACCCTCAGATGCGTGGCAAGGACCAGGAAACTACCCGCAAGGCGTGCGAAAAATTTGCCCAGATGCCGACCAGCGTGATGAATTTTCTCGAAGGCACCCGCTTCACCCCGGCCAAGCAACAGCGCCAGCAATCACCTTACCGCCACCTGCTCAAGCCCAAGGCCGGCGGGCTGGCCACCGCGCTGAATGCCATGGGAGACAAGTTCAACGCCATTGTCGATGTCACCATCGTTTACCCGGACGGCGCACCGACCTTCTGGCATTTCATGTGCGGCAAGCTGCCGCGTGTGGTGGTGCGGGCGCGGCAATTGCCGGTGCCGCACGACATGGCACGCGGCGACTACGCCAACGACCCGGCCGTGCGCGAAGCCTACGGCGAATGGTTACGCCAGCTGTGGCAAGAGAAAGACCAGCAGATCGGCACCTTGCTGGAGCAGTTCCGGCTGCCGTTGCGTTAGGGATGTGCTGATTTATTCGGCGAGCGGGATGAAGCGCAAGGAGCCCGGCGCACAGAAGGTGAGACATATTATGGAGATAGGCGAACCTTCGAGCACCGCGCGACGCAGCGATTCGCCCGCGCAGCCAATAAATCAGCGCATCCTTAAACCAGGCTCACCGCCTTGATCTGCAGCCAGACCGCCTGCCCGCCGTGCAGCGCGAGCTGGTCGAACGAGCGGCGGGTGATGCGGGCCAGCAAGGGCGAGGATTGCGCCTGGCAGCGAACCAGCATGTGGCTGCCACCGCAGGGGGCGGCGGATTCGATCCGGGCGGGCACGCGGTTGAGAATGCTGGAATCGGCATGGTTGTCCAGCGCAATGCTGACATCGCGGGCATGAATCCGCACCCGGTGTTCGCCGCCGGGCATGAGGTCACCCGCAGCAAGCCACAGGCTGCCACCGTCAAACGCCAGCTCGGCCAGCTGGTAGGCCGTGTCGATCCGGCTGACCTTGGCGGCCAGCACCACGCTGGCTTCGTCGCGGAATGCGGCGGGCAAGTCGAGCCGTGCCAGTGCTTCGGTCGGGGTGCCGGCGGCAACGACCCGGCCCTGATCCAGCAGCACCAGATAATCCGCCAGCCGCACTACTTCGTCGATGGCGTGGCTGACATAGACGACCGGAATCTCCAGCTCGCGCTGCAGCCGCTCCAGATACGGCAGGATGTCCTGCTTGCGCTGGTAGTCGAGCGCTGACAGTGGCTCGTCCATCAGCAACAATTGCGGTGAGGTGAGCAAGGCGCGGGCGATGGCCACCCGCTGGCGCTCGCCGCCCGACAGCCTGGCTGGCAGCCGGTCGAGCAGCTGGCCGATGCCGAGCAGATCGAGCGCCTGCTGCCAGGCCACCCGCCGCTCGCCTGCCGGAACCCGCCGCCAGCCGTAGGCCAGATTGCGCGCAACGGTCAGGTGCGGAAACAGGCTGGCTTCCTGAAACACCATCCCCAGCGCTCGCTGGTGCGGCGGCAAAAACAGGTGCTGCGCGTCGTCCTGCCAGCAGTGGCCATTGACGCTCAGGCGGCCACGGGCCAGGCGTTCCAGCCCGGCAATGGCGCGCAGGATCGATGTCTTGCCGCAGCCGGAGGGCCCGAACAGCACCGACACCCCATGCGAGGGCAATTGCAGCGACAGCTCCAGGCAGAAGGAGCCGTAATCGAGACGAAAGGCGGCGTCGATGCTCATCGCCGCTCCGCCCGCCGGTGAATCAGTTGCAACACCAGCAGCACCACAAAGCTGAACAGCAGCATGCCGCCGGCCAGCCAGTGCGCCTGGGGGTATTCGAGCGCTTCAACGTGATCGAAAATCTGCACCGACACCACGCGGGTAGTGCCGGGAATATTGCCGCCTATCATCAGCACCACGCCGAATTCACCGACAGTGTGGGCAAAGCTCATGACTGCCGCCGTCAACACTCCGGGGCGCGCCAGCGGCAACACCACCGAAAAAAAAGTATCCAGCGGCGAGGCACGCAAGGTGGCGGCGACTTCCAGCGGCCGTTCGCCAATCGCCTTGAATGCCTGCTGCAGCGGCTGCACCGCGAACGGTAGCGAATACAGCACCGACGCGATCAGCAGCCCGCTGAAACTGAACGGCAGCAAGCCCCAGCCGAGCGCCGTGGTCAGCCGGCCAAGCGGCCCCTGCTCACCCATCAGCACCAGCAGATAGAAACCCAGCACCGTCGGCGGCAATACCAGCGGCAAGGTCACCAGCGTGCCCACCACCGCCGAGCCGGGGTGGCGGCTGCGCGCCAGCCACCACGCCAGCGGGATGCCAAGCAGCAGCAGGATGGCGGTGGTGGCCGACGCCAGCTTCAGCGTCAGCAGAATGGCCGACCAGTCGTCGGAGCTGACCATGGACATTTACAGCGAGTACCCCGATGCGGCGATGATGGCGCGGGCCGGTTCGGATTTGAGGAACGTCAGCAGTGCGGCAGCGGCCGGGTTGTCCTTGCCCTTGTTGAGCAACACGGCGTCCTGCCGGATCGGGCTGAACAGGCTCTGCGGGACCACCCAGGCCGAGCCGGATTTGAGCTTGCCGTTGTCGTACACCTGCGACAGCGCCACGAAACCCAGTTCGGCGTTGCCGGTGGAGATGAACTGGTAGGTCTGGGCGATGTTTTCGCCGGTAACGAATTTGGCCGCCAGCGTGTCATGCAGGCCCAGGGCTTTCAGGGCATCCACCGCGGCCTGACCGTAGGGCGCGAGTTTCGGATTGGCCAGCGCCAGGTGGGCAAACTGCCCCTGCTTCAGCACCTCGCCCTTGTCGTCCACCAGTGCGGGCTTGGCGCTCCACAACACCAGCTTGCCAATCGCGTAGGTAAACCGGCTGCTGTCGACGGCGCTGCCCTCTTTCGCCAGCCGGGCCGGGGTTTCGTCGTCGGCGGACAGCAACACCTCGAACGGCGCGCCGTTCTTGATCTGCGCGTAGAACTTGCCGGTGGAGCCCATCGCCAGCAGTGCCTTGTGGCCGGTGTTCTGTTCGAACGCTGTGGCGATTTTCTGCATCGGGCCGGCAAAATTGGCGGCCACTGCCACCTGCACTTCATCCGCCCGGGCAGACAGGGCCGCACTCACGGCAACGACGAGTACAACGGGCTTGAACAGCTGCAACATGGTTATCTCCAAGGGAAAACGAAACATCAATCAAAAGTGGCCAGAATCACGTCCGACGCCTTGAACATGGCGCAGGCGCGTTTGCCGGGCGCCAGTTGCAGACGCTCGATGCTGGCCTGGGTGACCACCGAGGTCACGCTACGGCCGCCGGGCAACTGCAGGCTGACTTCGGCATTCACCGGGCCGGGGTGGATCGCCACCACCTCGCCCCACAACTGGTTGGACGCCGACAGCCGCACCGTTTCGTCGGTGAACAGCAACACGGCGGACGATTTGATCAGCGCATAGACTTCGGTACCAATCGCCAGCCCGAGGCTTTCCGCGCTGTCGCGGGTAATCACCGCGGTGATCTGATTGCGGTCGTCCAGCCGCAGGCTGACTTCATAATCGACTTCGCCGGCACGCAATGCCCAGACGGTGCCGCAGAACTGGTTACGGGCGCTGGTTTTCATCGCGATGCGCCGCATCAGCGAGCGGAACTGGCTGACATCGTCGACGCCGATCCGGCCCAGCCGGTCGCTGACCCGATCCAGTGCCTCCTGGTATTCCTTTTCCATCGCCCTATATAACGCCACCATGTTCCGGCCGTAATCGGTAAGTTTGGTGCCGCCGCCTTGCCGCCCGCCGACCGAACGTTCGACCAGCGGCGCGTCGGCCATATTGTTCATCGCATCGACTGCATCCCAGGCTGCCTTGTACGACAAAGGCACGGCCTTGGCGGCCTGCGAGATCGAGCCATGTTGCTCGATCGCCTCCAGCAGGCGGATGCGGGTGTCGCCCAGCAGGGCGCCGAGCTGGGTTTCCAGGGCAAGCTTGCCTACCAGCCGCTTGGTGCCGCGCGCGGAATCGGAAGCCGTCATCGCCGTCTTTCGCTATATATATTGCTATATAGTTTAATCGGCAGCGGCGCACAGGGGAATAGTTCTTTCGCGCTATTCCGGCGCTATGGTTGCGCGGTTAAGCTGCTCCGCCTTAGATTGGCGGGAACACGGCAATCCTTGCGGCAACGCCGCTTTCCCTCACCAAGGAGAATGGAATGAACATCAGTGCGCGTAACCAGTTGCAAGGGGCGGTCGCCCGCATCCACACCGGCGCAGTCAACGCCGAAGTGCTGGTCGACCTGCCCGGCGGCACGCAACTCGCCGCCATCATCACCAATGCCAGCGTGCAATCGCTGGGACTGGCGCCGGGCAAACCGGTAGTGGCGCTGATCAAGGCCTCGTCGGTGCTGCTGATGACCGAAGGCAGCGGTCTGAAACTGTCGGCACGCAACTGCCTGGCCGGTACGGTCAAGACGGTGCAGGACGGCGCGGTCAACGCCGAAGTGGTGCTGCAACTGGCCGGCGGCAGTGAAATCGTCGCCATTGTCACCGAAGGCTCGGTGCAGTCGCTGGGGCTCAAGCCGGGCGTGGCGGCGTCGGCGGTGATCAAGGCCTCGGCGGTGATCCTCGGCGTACCGGCCTGATCGTCACCGGCCTGCAAGCCAATAGGGATGCGGCCCGCAGCCGGGCTGTGCGCCGCTTCCAGAGCGGCTTGCAGCCCGTCGCCCATCTGTGGCCAGACCAGCATACAGCCCAACGCTTCATGCATTTGTCACCCAACGTTGACCAACACCCACTGATCCGCCCGGCCGTTTGCACTACACTGAATGAATCAGTGTTGACCCGACTCAGGATTCATCCCCATGCCCGCCGTGGAAGACCGTAACAACGACATGGAAATCTTTCCGTGGAATGAACACTTCAATACCGGCTTCGAGATCATCGACAACCAGCACCGCCAACTGGTTGCCATCCTCAATTCCCTGGCCCGCCATGTGGCCTACGGCCATGACGATGCCCCGCTCGCCGAGCTGATCCAGTCGCTGGTGGCCTACGCCGAGTATCACTTCCAGACCGAAGAAGCGATCTGGGCCGAGTACATCCCCGAGGCGGCGCTGGTCGAGCAACACCAGCGCACTCACCGCTCATTTTTCGAGAGCGTCAACGAACTGGCGCTGCAGCAGCAGACGTCAGCGGTACCCAACGCGGTTTTGGTGCTGTTAGAATTTCTCACCCGATGGCTGTCGTTTCACATTCTGGATTGCGACCGCCGGCTGGCGATTATGGCAATCGAGATGCGCGATCACGGCGTCAGCCTGGACGAAGCGCGGCATCGCGCCGACCAGGCGATGAGCGGGGTGATCCGGGTGTTGATGCAGGCGATTCTGGACGTGTACGCCAAGCTGTCGAGCACCTCGGTCTTGCTGCTGCGGGAAAAAGCGCTGCGCGAAGAAGCCGAAACCGAGCTGCAGAGGGTGCAGGCGCAGCGGCTGCAGGATGCGCTGGAGCGGCAGGCATCGGATTACCAGGCGCATCTGGCGTTTCTGGCCTACCACGATGCGCTGACCGGCACTTTCAACCGCAACGGCCTGGTGCGCGAAGTACACAGCCTGATGGCCAGCCAGACCCGGCTGGCCATCGTGTCGCTGGACGTGGACCAGTTCCAGCAGATCAATCGCAAGGTAGGCCCGAGTGCTGCGGACTGCTACCTGGCCGGGCTGGCCAGGCGCATGCAGCAGGCGATCGGTACCCAAGGCACCCTGGCGCGCACGGCAGGCGATGAATTTCTGGTGCTGGTGCGTCAGCCGGAACAGCTGGACGCTGTACTGGATACCCTGCGGCAGGTGGCCGCTGACCCGGAGAACTACGACGGCATTCCGGTATCTGCCACCTTCTGCGCCGGGATCAGCCGTTTTCCACAATCCACCGCAGTCGACGCGGACACGCTGCTGCGCCACGCCGACCACGCGCTGTACCTGGCCAAACAGCACGGCGCGCAGCAAACTGAATATTTCAACGAACACGAAGAACGCTGGCAACGCGATCTGCACGACCAGCGCGAGCGGCTGCGCCAGGGGCTGGAGCAGGACGAATTCGTCCTCCACTACCAGCCCAAGATCCACCTGGTTACCGGCCAGCTGACCGGGCTGGAAGCGCTGATCCGCTGGCAGCACCCCGAGCACGGCCTGCGCAGCCCCGGCCAGTTCCTGCCGCTGATCGAATCGCATCCACTCAACATCACGCTGGGCGAATGGGTGCTCGATGCGGCGCTCGGCCAACTGGAACGCTGGCAGCAGGCCGGGCTGAACACCCGGATCAGCGTCAATATCGGCAGCAACCAGCTGCAGTCACCCGATTTTCCGCACCGCCTGCGCAGCCTGCTGCAACGCCACCCGAACCTGTACGCGGCGCAGCTGGATCTGGAAGTGCTGGAAACCGTGGCGCTGGATCAGGTCGACACCGCGATTGCCAACATCCGGGCTTGCCAGGCGCTGGGCGTCACCTTTTCGCTGGATGATTTCGGTACGGGTTATTCGTCGCTGTCGTACCTGAAAAAACTGCCGGTACAAACACTGAAAATCGATCAAAGTTTCGTGCGCGAAATCAGCCAGGAGAAAAGTCAGACCCCACAAGCGATGCTGGAAGCGATTATCGGCCTGGCTCGCGCCTTCGGCATGCAGGTGATTGCCGAAGGCATTGAAACCGAAGCACAAGGCCAGCGCCTGCTGCGCCTGGGCTGCACTCACGGCCAGGGCTACGCCATCGCCCGCCCGATGCCTGGCGACGCCGTGCGCCGATGGCTGGCCGACTGGCGGCCGCCGGCGTCGTGGTCAACCGCTACGGCTTGCGCCCCTGCCGACGGATTGCCCGGCTGAACAGCCCGCGCAGGACAATCAGCCAGTCACTCACCGCCATCCAGAATGCTGGCCAGGGGGGTGCCGGACAACTGCGGATTGGCATGGGCCAACACCTCAATCAGCCGGTCGAGCGTGGCATTCAACTGAGCCAGCTGACCGGCAGGCAGGGATCGCAAGGCTGCCGGCAAGATCCCCTCCAGCGGCGCCGGAGCACGGTTGATGGTTTGCCGGCCCAGCGCTGTCGCTTCCAGCAGGATGGCCCGTGAGTCAGCCGGGTCTTTCTGCCTTTGCAACATCCCTTCGCCCACCAGTTTTTCCACCAGATTCGAGCAGGTCGGCTGCTTGATCGACAGCTTTCTGGCCAAGGCATTCAAGCGCAACGGGCCGTGCAGGCAAACCTCCGATAATGCCCAAGCCTGAGCACCACTGAGGCCACAGGCTTTTTCGATGCGGTAGAAATGGGCTTTCGAGCTGCCAAAGATCAGCCTGAACTTGCCAAGCGCATCCAGGGCCGGGTCGGCGCTGTCAGCAAGAGGGTCGGGGGCGGAATGCATTGCTTTTTTTCATTTGTACAAATATAAGAAACTGGTTTAACATCGACCGATGCGCGCTGCACAACAGCTCTGCATCAGCGAAAGCAATCGTTTACGGCCGCAGTCAGCGGCTGTTTTTTTGCCCCGGTCATCCAGCAGCCAGCGCCCGCAGCACATCCCTTGCAGCAACAATCACTTCCGACGCCGTCAATCCAACCGGGCCGATTCCGTCGGCCACCAGCTTGTCGGCCGCAGCGCCGTGCAGGTAAACAGCCAGCTTCAGGGCATCAAAGGCACCCAGCCCCTGCGCCAGCAGCGCCGCCGCCATGCCGGCCAATACATCGCCCTGCCCGGCACCGGCCAGTCCGGGGTTCCCGCTGGTATTGATGCAGAATTCACCGGACGGTTGCGCCAGTACGCTGCCGCAGCCTTTCAGCACCACGGCACAATCAAATCGGTGTGCCAGCAGTTCGGCACGATTGATGCGGTCGGCCTGGACCTCGGCGGTGCTCATGCCCAGCAGCCGGGCGGCTTCGGCTGGATGGGGTGTCAGTGCGGTGGGTGCGCAGCGGCGGGCCAGTTTGTCGGCCAGATCGGGTTTGCCGGCGATCAGGTTGAGCGCGTCGGCATCCAGCACCAGCGGCACGGGACGACTGATCGCCATGGCCAGACAATGCACCGCGTCGGCACTGGCCCCCAGGCCGGGGCCAACGACGAATGCCGTGATGTGATCGAGAAAAAACAGGTCTTCGGCAGCGCGCAGCATCAGCTCTGGCTGCGCCAGATCGACCCGTGGCGCATCCGGGTCGAGCAGACCCAGCGTCACCCGCCCTGCCCCCAGTTTGAGCGCGGCCCGGCCAGCCAGTAGCGCGGCCCCCACCATCCCCGCCGCGCCACCAATGATGCCGACGCTGCCGAACGAGCCTTTGTGGCTGTTCTTGCGCCGCACCGGCAGCAAGCCGGCGATGTCGTGCCCGGACAAGCTGCGGCCGGCGGCCACGACATGCGGCGCGAAAGCGACCAGCGGCGCCAACATCACTTCGCCGGCACAATCGGGACCATCGGCGGTCAGCAGGCCCGGCTTGTGGCCAATGAAGGTGAGCGTCCAGCGTGCTTCAACCGCTGCCCCAAGCACTTCGCCGGTTTCGGCGTTGAGGCCGCTGGGGATGTCCAGCGCCAGCACCGGCGCCGGCTGGCTGTTGATCCAGTCGACCTGCTGCCGCCAGAGGCCATCCAGCGGCCGGGCCAGCCCGATGCCGAACACGCCGTCGACAATCAACCGCCACTCGCCCTGTTGCGGCGGGCTGCTGTGGCAGTTTCCCCCGGCAGCCCGCCAGGCTTGCAGTGCACGCGCGGCATCCGGCGGCAATTTGCCGGCATCGCCGGGCAACACCACCTCGACCGGGTGGCCGGCTTCGCGCAGCAGCCGCGCCAGCACCAGCGCATCGCCGCCGTTGTTGCCCGGCCCGGCCAGGCACAATACCGGCGCGGTGGCGGGAAAATGACTGCGCACCCAGTCAGCCGCGGCAGCACCAGCCAGCTCCATCAACGGGGTGGCCGTGCTTGCCTGCGCTTGCTGTTCCAGCGCACGAATCTGTTCAACACGATAAAGCGGGGCCATGCCTGGGCTCCTTGCACAGTAAGTGAATTGAACGAAGATTAGCGTAAAATGCGCCCCACCCGCATCCCGCAACCACGAGGCACTGGCATTCACCATCTCGCCGGCCCCCAACCCGCAAGCACCATGAGCAGCAAACCGAAGAAAAAAGCCCCCGCCAGGCCCCGCGCCCAGCCTTGTCCCCAGCCCGGCCCCGGCCGCTCCCGACTCGGGCTGCTGTCGTGGCTGGCCTTGTTGATTGTCGCCGCTGCCCTGCTGGCTGGCGGCTGGTTCGCCTGGTTTCTCAACACTCCGCTGACACTGAAGCAGACTCCGCAGATCGTTACCGTGCGTCAGGGCAGCACACTGAAAGCGGCCAGCCGCCAGCTTTACCGGCAGGGATTGCTGCCGGAGCCGTGGAGCTTCTGGCTGTATGCCCGGTTGATGGGCATGGGCAGCGAGATCAAGGCCGGTAGCTATCAGCTGACCGAACCGCTGACCCCGCCCCAACTGCTGGAAAAACTGGTGTACGGCGATTTTCACCTGTCGGTAGTCACCGTGATCGAAGGCTGGCGCTTCAGGCAGATGCGCGCCGCGCTGGCACAAAACAGCAACCTGCAACACGACAGCGCCAACCTGAGCGATGCCGAACTGCTGCAGAAACTCGGCATCGGCCAAACCCATGCCGAGGGCCTGTTTTTCCCCGACACTTATTTTGCCGCGCTGGGCAGCAGCGATCTGCAAATCCTCAAAACCGCCCATGCAACGATGCAGAAACACTTGCAGGCGGCATGGGACGAACGTGCGCCCGACCTGCCTTACCGCAGCCCTTACGAGGCGCTGATCATGGCCTCGATTGTCGAAAAGGAAACCGGCCGTGATGCCGACCGCAATCTGGTGGCCGCGGTCTTCGTAAACCGGCTGAGAAAAGGCATGCGGCTGCAGACTGACCCGACCGTGATCTACGGCCTGGGGGACAGGTTCGACGGCAATCTGCGCAAGATTGACCTGCAGACCGACACCCCCTACAACACCTATACCCGCGGCGGCCTGCCACCGACGCCGATCGCGCTGCCGGGGCTGAAGTCGCTGCATGCGGCGCTGAATCCGGCCAACAGCGAGGCGCTGTATTTCGTCGCAAAAGGTGACGGCAGCTCGCATTTTTCCACCACGCTGACGGAGCACAACCGCGCCGTCAACCAGTACATCCGGGGGCGCTGATGTTGGGTAAATTCATCACACTCGAAGGCATCGACGGCGCGGGCAAAAGTACGCATCTTGGCTGGCTGCAAGGCTGGCTGCAGCAACGGGGAATCGACCACCTGGTCACCCGCGAACCGGGGGGCACACCGCTGGGCGAAACGCTGCGCGAACTGCTGCTGCATGAAGCCATGCACCTGGAAACCGAAACACTGCTGATGTTCGCCAGCCGGCGCGAACACCTGGGCGAAGTGATCCTGCCCGCGTTGCAGGCCGGCCGCTGGGTGGTGTCGGATCGTTTCACCGATGCCACGTATGCCTACCAGGGTGGCGGCCGCGGGCTGGCGATCGAACGTATCGAACAACTGGAAAGCTGGGTACAGCGCGGCCTGCAGCCGGATCTGACCCTGCTGTTCGACGTGCCACTGGAGGTCAGCCGCGACCGGCTGGCACAAAGCCGGGTGCTGGATCGTTTTGAACAGGAACAGCAGGACTTCCACCAGCGGGTGCGCAACTGTTACCTGGAGCGCGCCCGCCGCGATCCGGATCGCATCAAGGTGATTGATGCCTCCCGGCCGGTCAACACCATCCAGCTGCAACTGGCCACACTGCTTGAGGACTTCCTGCCATGAGCCTTTACCCCTGGCAGCAACAAGCCTGGCAGACGCTGAACCGGCAACGCGCACAATGGCCACACGCCCTGCTGCTGTCCGGCCCGCAGGGAATCGGCAAGCTGGATTTCGGCCGGCTGCTGGCACAGTCGCTGCTGTGCGAAACTCCCCAAGCAGATAACCAGCCCTGCGGCCGTTGCCCCGCCTGCAACTGGTTTGCCGCCGGCAGCCATCCGGACTTCCGCGAACTGGCACCGGCCAGTGCCGACGACGATGACGACAAAGACAGCGACAGCGGCAAGAAAAAGCGCGTCATCCAGCAGATCAACATCAAGCAGGTGCGGGCGCTGGGCGACTTTGTCCATCTGAGCTCACAGCGTAAGGGGTATCGCATTACCCTGCTGCACCCGGCCGAAGCGCTGAACCACGCTGCCGCCAATGCCCTGCTCAAGACACTGGAAGAGCCTGCGCCTGGCGCGGTATTCATTGTAATTTCGCACCAGCTGTCCCGTGTGCTGCCCACCATCCGGTCACGCTGCCGGCTGTTCCCGTTGCCGGCACCCGACATGGTTCAGGCGCAGCAATGGCTGCAGCAGCAATCGGTAGCCGATGCCGGCACCTTGCTGGCGCGCGCCGGCAATCTGCCGCTGGCCGCCAGGGCGCTGGCCGACAGCGATTCGCTACCCGGCTGGCAGATGCTGCTCGACGCACTGGCCGTGCCACACGGCTTCGACCCGCTGAAGCTGGCTGAAGCGCTGCAGAAACAGGAGCTGCCCCAGGTCGTCAGCTGGCTGCAGAAATGGATCTACGACCTGTTGAGCTGCAAACTCGGCGGCCGGGTGCGTTACCACCCCGACCTGCAGCGAGCGCTGCGCCAGCACGCAGAACGCCTGCCGCTTCAGGGCCTGCTCGACTACCAGAAACAGCTCAATGCCGCACAACGCAGCGCACATCACCCGCTGAACCTGCGACTGACCATCGAATCGCTGCTGTTGGGCTATACTCAGCTCTGATTTCAACCGCTGAAAACCGTACCATGGCACAGGATCCCACTCCACCCGCAGCTTCCGCCGGCGCCAAAGCCGGTGTCATGTCACTGTCTATCAAGGAAAAGCCGGCGCTGCACGCTGCCTACATGAGCTTTGTCAACGGTGGCGGGCTGTTCATTCCCACGTCGCGCGCCTACAAGCTGGGGGACGAGGTGTTCATGCTGCTGACGCTGATGGACGACCCGGCCAAGCTGGCGGTGGCCGGCAAGGTGGTCTGGATCACCCCGCCCGGCGCGCAGAACAATCGCACCCAGGGCATCGGCGTACAGTTCACCCAGAACGAAAACGGCATTGCAGCCCGCAACAAGATCGAAGCCCTGCTGGGCAGCGCGCTGCAATCCAACCGCCCTACCCATACCATGTAACCGCCTGGCTGCCAGCTCTGGACCGGCGGCCCGTGGGCCGCTACAGGACACTTCCATCGTGCAACGCCCCTGCCCTCAGCAGCATCGGCCCATCTACCGGTGGACGCTGCTGATCTTGCTGCTTACCGTGCTCGGCCTGTCTGGCAACCGGGCGCAAGCGGATTCGCCCGGCCCTTACGGCAAGGTCAAGGTGGCGACCTATGACTTGCCGCTGACGACCATTACCGCGCTCAACGAGTCGGTAGCCCGACAGCGTGAGCCCGGTGGCCACCCGCTGTACGCGCTGACCCGTGAATGGCAGGGCGAGCCATTCAGCCCGCTGCCGGACGGCAACCCGTACCGGATGGTGATCCAGGTCAGCGGCCGGGTGTTGAGCCATGACGAAGTCGTTACCCGCTGGCAGCCGATGTGGAATAACCGCGGCCCGCTGATGGGTAGCATTCGCAAGCTGAATGCCACCGCCGGCGACCTGATTCGCATCGAGGGCGCCTCACCACCGGTCAGTTTCAAGTCGCACGAACCGGTCACCCCAGTGCTCGGACTGACCGAGGCCCGGAATATCGAGCTGATTGCAGTCAAGATCGAAATCTGGTCTGGCTTTGGCCAATCCGGCTGGAGCGACTCCTGGTTTGTCTGGATTCCGCTGCTGACCGGACTGCTGTTTCTCGCTTTCCGCATCTGGAGCCGCAGCCAATGACGCGGCTATCCTGTCGCCACGTCGACACGTTATAATCACCGGTTTTCCGCTCACCGTTTTTGCAGGAGCATCCCATGGATGAAGAGTTGCGCCGCAGCGCGCTGGAGTATCACCTGTTTCCCAAGCCCGGCAAGATCCAGGTTGCCCCGACCAAGCCGCTGGCCAGCCAGCGCGATCTGGCGCTGGCCTACTCGCCAGGCGTGGCGGCTGCCTGCGATGCCATCGTCGAAGACCCGGCCAACGCACGCAAATACACCGCTCGCGGCAATCTCGTAGCAGTCATTTCCAACGGCACGGCCGTGCTGGGACTGGGTGACATCGGCCCGCTGGCCGGCAAGCCGGTGATGGAAGGCAAAGGCGTACTGTTCAAGAAATTCGCCGGTATTGATGTATTCGATATCGAAGTCGACGAGAAAGACCCGCAAAAGCTGGTGGATATCATCGCTGCGCTGGAGCCTACCTTTGGTGGCATCAACCTGGAAGACATCAAGGCGCCGGAGTGCTTTTTCGTTGAAAAGCAATTGCGCGACCGGATGAAAATCCCGGTATTCCACGACGATCAGCACGGCACCGCCATCATCACTGCCGCAGCGGTCTTGAACGGCCTGCGCATCGTTGGCAAGGACATCGCCAAGGTCAGGCTAGTGACCTCCGGTGCCGGCGCCGCTGCCGTTGCCTGCCTCGACCTGCTGGTGGCGCTGGGTGTGAAAATCGACAACGTGGTGATGTGCGACTCCAAGGGAGTGGTACACACCGCACGCGAAGACTGGGACCGCCTGGATGAATCGAAGCGCCGCTACGCCAAGGATACCGCCGCCCGCACCCTGAAGGATGCGCTGGTCGGCGCCGACATTTTCCTCGGCCTGTCCGGCCCCAAGCTGGTCACGCAGGAAATGGTCAAGGGCATGGGCGAGGCGCCGCTGATTCTGGCGCTGGCCAATCCGGAACCGGAAATCCTGCCCCCGCTGGCAAAAGAAGCGCGCCCGGATGCCATCATCTGCACCGGCCGCTCGGACTTCCCGAACCAGGTCAACAACGTCCTGTGCTTCCCGTTCATCTTCCGTGGCGCGCTTGACGTCGGCGCCACCACCATCAACGAAGAAATGAAGCTGGCCTGTGTGCGGGCGATTGCCGATCTGGCGATGGCCGAGCAGTCCGACGTGGTCGCCGATGCCTACGTCGGCCAGACGCTGTCGTTCGGCCAGGATTACATCATTCCCAAGCCATTCGACCCGCGCCTGATCATCAAGATTGCGCCGGCGGTTGCCGAGGCAGCGATGCAATCCGGCGTAGCCACCCGCCCGATTCAGGACATGGCAGCCTACCGTGAGGAACTGACCCAGTTCGTCTACAAGTCCAACCTGTTCATGAAGCCGGTGTTTTCGGCTGCCAAGCAGGGCAAAAAACGGGTGATCTACGCCGAAGGCGAAGATCAGCGTGTGCTGCATGCGGTGCAGGAAGTGGTTGATCAGGGCCTGGCACAACCGATCCTGATCGGCCGTCCGCATGTGATCGAGCAGCGCATCCAGAAACTGGGGCTGCGCATCCGCCCTGGCGTTGATTTCGAGCTGGTCAACAACGAAAACGACCCCCGCTACCGCGACTATTCGCAGCTGTACTACGACATCATGCAGCGCCGTGGCATCAGCATCCAGTACGCACGCCGCGAAGTACGCCGCAAGACCACCCTGATCGGCTCGCTGATGCTGCGCCGGGGTGAGGCGGATGCAATGATCTGCGGCACCTTCGGCCAATACCGCCTGCATCTGGACTTTGTCGAACAGGTATTGGGCAACAAGCCCGGCGTGCAAACCTTTGCCGCCATGAACGCACTGATCCTGCCGCACGGCAACATTTTCATCGCCGATACCTACGTCAACGCCGACCCCACCGCCGAACAGCTGGCTGAAATCACCATTCAGGCAGCGGAAACCGTACGCCGCTTTGGCATTGCGCCGAAAATCGCGCTGTTGTCACATTCCAGCTTCGGCAGTGTCGATACCCCGTCGTCGCTGAAAATGCGCGAGGTGCTGCAGCTGCTGAGCCAGCGTGCGCCGGAACTGGAAGTCGAAGGCGAAATGCATGGTGACGCCGCGCTGTCTGGTGCCATCCGTGAGCAGGTGTTCCCGAACGCCCGCTTCAAGGGTGACGCCAACCTGCTGATCATGCCGACACTCGACGCCGCCAACATCAGCTTCAATCTGCTGAAAGTCAGCGCTGCCGACGGCGTGACCATTGGCCCGATCCTGCTGGGTTGCGCCAAGCCGGTACACATCCTGACCCCGACGGCCAGCGTGCGCCGGATCGTCAACATGACCGCGCTGTCGGTCGTGGATTGCAGCGTACAGGGCTGATTACACCGCCCGTAGCCCATTGACAAAGGGTGGCCGAGGCCACCCTTTGTTGTTGTGCCAGCGGTGTACTTGCCTACCCTGACACACTCGGTGAACGCTCACACCAGCGCCGGAAGCAATCGCGCAGAGTCTGCTCGAAACTCCGGCAAAAAGCTGCTTCATCCATGAGTGGCGACTGCCTGAGCCGATCGCGCAACCCCGTGCGGATCTCCGCCAGCCGCTCCGGATGAGCCGCCCAGTAACTCGCACGCTCAATGTAATCCTCCGGCGAATGGGCAATGAACTCGTCCAGGCCCAGCGGCCCGAGCAGGCTGACCCCGGTACGTGCCCCCACCTTGCTACCGGCCATGGTTATCATCGGCACCCCCATCCACATACCGATAAAGCTGGTGGTAGCGCCGTTGAACGGGAACGGATCGAGCGCCAGATCGACGTGCCAGTGCAGTTGCAGAAACCGCGACATGTCGAGCCGGTTGTAAATCATCAACCGCTCCGGGTCGACACCGCGTTCGGCAAACTGATGCTTGACGTAATCAACCGATTCACGCGCACCCACAATGATCGCCAGCCGCGAGTCAGGCACCCGGCACAGCAATCTGGCCCACAAGTCGAGCACCTCGATATTGAGCTTGATGAAGTTGTTGAACGAGCCAAAAGTGATGTAGCCATTCTTCAACGCTGGCAAGGGGCGCAGCTCCAGCTCGGCACCGGGGCGGAATACCCGGTAAACCGGCATCCGTACGACCTTCTCCACGAACAGCGACTCTGCTGCAGCATCCGGGCAGAAGTGCCGGTCGGTGAACGCGTAATCCATGGTGGCCATGCCGGTCGTCGGGCCGTAACCGAGCCAGGTGACCTGCACCGGCGCCGGCGCACGGGCAAACACGGCCAGCCGGTGATAGGCGGTGTGCCCGCTCAGATCGACCAGCACGTCGATCCGGTCCTCGCGGATCTGCTGGGCCAGTTGCTCATCGCTCAGTTTGTAAACGTCACGCCAGACATCGGCTTCCGTCTTCAGGCGCACACTGATATGGTCGTCACGCGGAAAGTTGGCATAGCAGTAGACCGAAAAACGCTGCCGGTCATGCCCCAGCAGCAGCGGCTCGAAAAAATTGGTGACCGGATGATCACGCAGGTCACCGGACACATAGCCGATACGCAACACCCGGTCCGGATCAGGAACGCATTCGGGATACTCCCGCGTGGCAGGCATGAACCGGGCCACCCGCTCGCCAAACCGGCGATGCTCGGCCAGCCACGCCTGATCGGACAGCAGGCTCGAATAGTTGGTGGCAAACAGGTAGTCGGACAACAGCACCAGGTCATCGGGCGACACGGCCAGCGCCTCCCGGTAGGCGGCCAGGCACTCTTCGTGCCGCCCCAGCGTAAGCAACGATGCGCTCATGCCGTGATAAACCTTGGCCGGGTCGGCGCCGGCTGCCAGGGCCCGCTGGAATAACTGCATCGCCTCTTCGACGTGGTGATTGGTCCAGAACAATTGCCCCATTCCCAGCAGGGCGGGCAGAAACACCGGATTGACATCCAGCGCTTGCTGATACGCCGCCCTGGCCAGATCGCGATCATTCATCCGGTTGTGCGCCACATGGGCAATCAGCGTGTAGCTCGAATCGGGATGAGTATTGAGTGCAATCGCCTTTTCCAGACTGGCCACCACCCGCTCCGGCGCAGCACCCTGCGCCTCCTGGGCGATTGCCAGCCGGTACCAGGCCTCGCCGGAACGCGGGTCAAGCTTGAGCACCTGCTGCATGCAGCTTTCCACCGTATCATGAGCCCCCAGTTTTTCGGCTGCCTCGGCCATAGCCATCAGGATGTCGGGCGAAACCCGGCAGGCAAGCGATTGCTGAAAAGCCTCGAACGCCGACCGGTAATCCCCCCGGCCATAGCGGATCTGTCCCATCAGTCGCCAGCCGTCGGCGCTTAACGGCGTGCGGGCCAGGAATCCGCGCAGGCGGCCTTCTGCAGCATCGATCTGCTGTGTTGCCAACAACTGGCCGATCTGGGCCAGTTCAGCCTGCCCCCTGCCCGCAACCGGACGTTTCATATCGTGTCTCCTCGCTCTGGATTGATCAGCCGTTCCTGATCAACGCCGCTTTTTCAAT
>CAZBWH010000061.1:0-1498 GCA_964495595.1 uncultured Burkholderiales bacterium
CAACAGCTACGTCGGTCTGACCGACAACGCTGCCAACCTGGCTGCTGCTGCGATCAACAACACCGTCGGTACGTTGACAGTGACTGGTACTGCAACTGTCGCCCAAGCGACTACCATTGATGGGTTTACCAACACCGGAGCGAATACGTACAGCGTTGCCGATGCAGATGCGAATATCGTTACCGCGTTGAACGGCGGCGCGGGTCTGGCTGCGGTTCAGGCGGCTGCCTCAATCGATGGTGCGACCAACTCAATCGGCCTGAACGAAACCGGTATGACCAACCTGTTGGCTGCAACCGGTAATCTGGCTGCTACCGACGCGTTGACCGTAACTGGAAGCTCCAGTGCCAACCTCGGTACGCTGACGTCCTTCGGTGGTAATGGCACCATTACCTTCGCTGGCGCCAATGCGCTGACGGTGAACATGGGCACCTCGGGTGTAACCACAATCACCATCAGTGGTACAGGCGATCACATCATCACTACGGCAGCTGCCACGGCCGAACAAGTCGTGCTTGGCGCTACCTACGACGGTGGTGTGATTCTGAACAGTCTGGCTGCTGGCGATACGCTGGACATGGATGGCGCCAATGCGATTACCGCACTGACCATCCTCGCGCCGACTGCTGGTGATGTGGATGCGGCTGGCGAGTGGTTCTTCGGTTCGGGGGTATTCACCTACTACGATAACATTGACTCCGCTCAGCACCAGATCGCACTGGTTGGCGTAACCAACGTACTGGTTGCTGGCGATATCGTTACAATCATCTAACCGCAACTCAGCCAAGTAGGGTGGGCAACCTTGTTGCCCACGCGAAACGCCCAAGCCGCCCCACGGGAAACTGTGGGGCGGTTTTTTTGCGCTCGGCATGGGGGTCTTTTGCGGGCGATAATGCCGCTGCGGGCGGGCCCAGCAATTCAAGTTAAGCGCCGCCAGGTGTAGTGCGAGCGCTGCATGATCGGGTATGCTGGCCGCGAGGTTTGCCCTTGCCGGCGGTAAGCCACTTGATATGGGCAGTCATGACTTCTTATTGGAGAGAGAATGAGCTGGAGCGAAGGCTATGTGGCCGACATTAATTACACCTTTGGTTATTACGCGGAGATGAATCCTGTCCGGCTCAATCTTGCCCTGTTGCTGGCCGGGCTGGAGGGGCTGCCCGATGGGCCCTGTTGTGAGCTGGGCTTC
Source organism: uncultured Burkholderiales bacterium (assembly GCA_964495595.1). GTDB lineage: Bacteria > Pseudomonadota > Gammaproteobacteria > Burkholderiales > SCOH01 > CALMFQ01. The sequence goes on from CAZBWH010000061.1 coordinate 1,187, forward strand.
GGCCAGGGGGTGTCGGTCAATGTTCATGCTGCCGGCAATATCGGGCGCCAGTGGTGGGGAACTGATTTCAACCCTGCTCAGGTAGCTTATGCGCGCCAGTTGGCGAGCGCTGCCGGTTCTCAGGCAATACTGGACGAGCAGAGCTTTGCTGATTTCTGCGCTCGCGACGATCTTCCACCATTTGCCCTGATTGCCCTGCATGGTGTGTGGAGCTGGATATCGGATGACAACCGCCATCAGATTGTCGAGCTGGCGCGTCGCCGCCTGTTGCCGGGCGGGGTGTTGTATGTCAGTTACAATACGCCACCGGGC
>CAZBWH010000061.1:1508-19718 GCA_964495595.1 uncultured Burkholderiales bacterium
GCGGCATTTGTTGGTCGAACATGCACGCTCAATGAGCGCGCCGGGATGCCAGACCCCCGATAAAATGGCTGCCGCAATCCAGTTCAGTGAACAGCTATTGGCTGTGGAACCCTTGTTTGCCAAAGCAAACCCTGCACTGCTTCAACGCGTCAAGACGCTTGGTAGCCAGCACCCGGCCTATCTGGCGCATGAATACATGAACGCCGATTGGGTGCCTATGCCGTTTGCCGACGTTGCCCGCTGGCTGACCCCGGCAAAATTGAACTACGCCGGTTCGGCGCAACCGCTGGACTATCTGGATGCCTTGCACATGACCGATGCCCAGCGTGAGCTGATGACGGGAATCGAGGATCGTGAATTCCGTGAAACGGTGCGGGAGCTGATCCTGAATCAGCAATTCCGCCGTGATGTATGGGTGAAAGGTGCGCGCAGGCTGCCTAAGCGCGAGCAGATGCAGCGCTTTTGGCAATTGCCTTTGGTGCTGGTGGCCGCATCGGTACCGGAGGAGTTGAAAGTGCAGACCGCTCGCGGTGAAGTCGGTTTGCAAAGTCGTTACTATTATCCTGTCCTGGCCTTGCTTGCGGCACAGGATGAGCCGTTGACGGTGGGTGAGCTGGCGCGGCAGCTTCAGTCAGCAGGGCCCTACGATGCCGCGCTGCTGATGCAGATCGTGACCACACTGGTCGGGATGGGGCTGGTGATGCCGGCACAATCCGTGGCTGCCACGGATGCTGCCAGACCGCATGCGGCCCGTTTGAATGCGCATTTCTGGCGTGAAGCGTTGCATAGTCAGGATGTTGTGTACAACGTCAGCCCCGTAACCGGTGGTGGCGTGACCATTGGCCATGTTCCGCAGTTGTTGCTGGCTGCCCGTGCCGAAGGCCATGTTTCTCCAGATGCGTGGGTGGCGTTTGCTCGGCAACGTTTAATGAGTGAGGGCCGCGGGCTGAGCAAGGCGGGCCAATTGCTGCAGGATGCCACACTAGTGGATGCCGAGCTGCGCGAGCAGGCCGCCCGTTTTGCGCAATTGCTGCCGGTGTTGCAGCGGTTGCAAATTGTTTGATGTGAAATCAAGGCGGTATGTTTATAATGTTCGGGATTTTTGTTGGTCGATCAATGGTCGGCCTGTTTCATGCGTCGGGGCGTTGATCTTGTTCCGGCGCCGGTTTTTTCAAGGAAAAAAATGATGTCTGAAACAACTAATAACCAAGCCGAAGCGAAAATTACCGTCGATGGCAAAGACTATCCGGTAGCCTCTCTGAGCCAGGCTGCGCGCCAGCACATTAGCGCCGTACGTGCAGCCGATGCGGAGCTGGTTCGCCTGCAGCGCCAGGCTCGCCTGATCCAGGATGCCCGCATTGCCCACGGCAATGCGCTGAAAGCCGAGCTGGAAAAAACACCCGCCTAAGTTCGTTTAGCCGCAACAAAAAACCCCGTTAGCTAGGCTGCGGGGTTTTTTGTTGCGTGCTTCTGCGCCGGGAGACAGGGATATCTGGTGCAACCCTGGCTACTGTTTGTTCCGCAATTGCAATTGTCGGCATCCGGATGTGGCATCCGGAGCTATTATCCACTGCATGTGATTGCCGCAGGCAGTGCGGCATCGTGGAATTAATCCTTTGGAATGATTGAATGGCTGCCAACTGGCGGCCATATTTTAAGCATGCGCTGATTCGGGCCGACGGGTGTCGGCGCCAGCGCAACGTTGAGGATGGGATAAATGGCTTTTTCGTATACCGATATCAAGAATGCGCTGGCGCAGGCGAGCAGCAAGACGGCGGGCAAGTTTCAGGCATTCGATGCGACGTTTTATCAGGCGCACTACGCCGAGGTGCGCGATGCCGGTGGGGCTGTAGTGGATGACAGCCTGAAACACTACAGCGGCGACCCGTTGCAGCATTATGTGGAAAACGGCGCAGCCAAGGGCTACGCGCCAAACGCCCGCTTTGATGCCGCATTTTACAAAGCGCAGTATGCCGATCTGGCGCCTTTTTCGGGCGCTGACCTGCTGGCGCATTATGCGCTGTTCGGTGCCTACGAGGGGCGGGCGCCGACGGCGATCCTGAAGGATTTCAATGGCCCGCGCTATCTGACCGACAACCCGGATGTGGCGGCGTATGTGCGGGCCAATCTGGCCGATTTTCTCGGCAGCGAGACCAATGGGGCCATCGCCCATTATGTGTTGTTCGGTGCGGCTGAACAGCGGCAGGGGTTTACCACGGCAGGGTTGAGTGTGGAAAACCACGCACCGACCGTGCCTGCACCGCAGAATGTAGCGGTCGATTCGGCCACGCCGTATGTGTTCAAGCTGGCCGATTTTCCGTTTGCCGATGCGGATGCGGGGGATCGGCTGGAAAAGATCGAACTGGTGTCGCTGCCGCAGACTGGCCAGCTGAAGCTGGGCGCCACGACGCTGGCGGCAGGGGCGACCGTCACCCGCGCCGAGCTGGAGGCCGGCCAACTGAGCTATGTTGCGGTGGCGGGCAGCAATGGCCAGCAGAGCCTTGATTTCAAGGTGCGCGATCAGTACAACGCCAGCGATGCGGCACGCTTGAAGCTGGATGTGGCGAGCAACCATGCGCCGACGACGCGCGACGGATCGCTGACGCTGAACAAAAACGTCGGCAGCATGACGCTGAAAGTCAGCGACTTTCCTTTTGCCGACGTTGATGCCGGAGATTCGTTGACGGCAGTGGTCATTACGATGACCCCGGATACGGGGCTGTTGAAGTTGGCGGGGGCCCCTGTTATTGCGGGTTCAGAAGTGACGGTGACTGCCGCTCAGTTGAATGAGGGTAGACTTACTTTTTCACCCCCGCCTTTCGGCTGGGAGGGCACCGCGACTTTTTCATTCAAGGTGAAGGACGATCAAGAGGCGAGCGATGCCGCCAGGATGAAGGTAACAGTGGGCAATGTGGCGCCTACTACCCAGGCGGCGCAGGTGAGCGTGGAGAAAAATCTGGCCTACACCTTCAAATCCGCTGATTTCCCGTTTGCCGATGCCAATGGCGATCTGCTCGGTGGGTTGGTGGTAAAAACCTTGCCGGGTCTGGGCTCACTAAAACTGAACGGCACCAGCGTCACGGCCGGGCAGACGGTTGCCGCAGCCGATCTGGCCGGTGACAAGCTGGTTTACACCCCCGATGTCGAATACAACGGCCAGCAGAGCTTTACCTTTCAGGTGAAGGATGCGGCGCTGGCCAGCACGGCAGCGACGATGACTCTGGTGGTGGGCAACCGCCCGCCGACGACTGCTGCGGCGTCGGTCAGCCTGGCTGAAGACGCACGTTACGCGTTCAAGCAGGCTGATTTTCCGTTTACCGATGCCGATGGCAACGCACTGGCCAAGCTGGAGCTGGTGTCGCTGCCGGCAGATGGCCAGTTGCGCCTGAGCGGCGTGGCGCAACTGGCGGGGGCGCAGATCACTACCGCTGATCTGGCGGCGGGTAAACTGGAGTATGTGCCGGCAGCCAATGCCAACGGTGCGCGCAGCTTTGATTTCAAAGTGTGGGATCAGCAGGCGGCCAGCAGCGCGGCCACCTTGTCGCTGACGATCACTCCGCTGAACGATGTGCCGACCACCACGGCAGCCAAAGTGGTGGCAGCGGCCGACACGGTGTACACGTTCAAGCAGGCTGATTTTCCGTTTGCCGATGTCGATGCTGGCGACACGCTGCAGGCGGTGGTGGTGGCCAGCCTGCCGGCAAGTGGGGACTTGAAGCTGGATGGGACTGCGCTGCAAGCCGGGGGCGCGGTGACGATAGCCAGTCTGACAGCGGGCAAGCTGACCTACACGCCGGCCACGGGCTTTAATGGCAAAACCGGCTTTGATTTCAAGGTCAAGGATGCAGCGCTGGAAAGCGGCAGCGCGCTGATGTCGCTGGCTGTGGGAAATCAGGCACCGGTGACCCAGAATACACAACTGGCAGTGCCGGAAGCGTCGTATGTGTTCAAGAGCGCTGATTTTCCGTTTCAGGACGATAACGGCGATACGCTGCAGGCGCTGATAATCACCAGCCTGCCGGCCAGTGGCACGCTCAGGCTGGATGGGGCTGCGGTGAAGGCGGGCGATACGGTAACGGCTGCGCAGTTGACGACTGGCAAGCTAAGCTACGCCGCCGTTGCGGGATTCAACGGCCAGACCAGCTTTGGTTTTCAGGTGCAGGATGCCGCGCTGGCCAGCAATGCCGCAACGCTGACCTTGAATGTAGGGAACCATGCGCCTGTGACGCAGGCTGCCAGTGTGAGTACCGTGGAGAACACCAGCTATACCTTCAAGCTGGCCGATTTTCCCTTTACCGATGTGGATACGGGGGATCGGCTGGAGCAGTTGGTGCTGGTTTCGTTACCGGCTACCGGGCAGATCAAGCTTGCCGGGGCCGTACTGGCCAAAGGCGCATCGGTCACACGGGCCGATCTGGATGCGGGCAAGCTGGTGTTTGTGCCCGCAACGGGGGCCAGTGGGGCGGTGTCGTTTGATTTCCAGGTGCGCGATGCGCTCAGCAGTAGCAGCGCGGCAAAAATGACGGTGAACGTATCGGGAGTGAACGAGGCGCCGACTACCAGCAACAAGCAGTTGGCCGCAACCGAAGATACGACGTATGTGTTCGGGAAAGCAGATTTCCCATTCACCGACGCTGATGGCGATACCCTGCAGGCAGTGGTGGTGGACAGCTTGCCGGCCAGCGGTGCGCTGAAGCTGGATGGCCAGCCGGTTACTGCCGGGCAGACGATTTCGCTGGCGAATCTGGAGGCCGGCAAATTCAGCTTTGTGCCGACGGCCAATGCCAATGGCAATGTGAGCTTTGGTTTCAAGGTGCGCGATGCCGAACTGGCCAGCAGCGCCGCGACCATGACGCTGGCGGTGGCTGCGGTGCAGGATGCGCCGGTGGCCAAGGCATCGTCAGTGACGGTTGAAATGGGCAAGACGTTCAAGTTCGGTCTCACCAGCTTCGGCTTTGAAGATGCCGATACCGGCGACAGCCTGCAAAGCGTGAAGGTCGTGTCGTTACCGGCGAAGGGCTCGATGCTGTTGAATGGTTCGGCCGTGACCGCCGGAACGGTGGTAAGCAAGGCGGATCTGAGCGCGGGCAAGCTGAGTTATACCCAGGATTGGCCGGAAAAGGTGAATTTCAGCTTCAGTGTCAGCGATGGCAAGGCGGATAGTGGTGTGACGAGCATGAACGTCAATGTGGATGCTGCGCTGACCTTGGTAAGCAAGACAACCTCCGGTGGATTTGGAGTACTCAACAGCGACGATCCGGATATGTCGGCCGATGGCCGGTATGTGGCGTTTACCAGTGCATCGGCCAATCTGGTCGCGGGCGATGGTAATGTGGCGGTCGACGTGTATTTGCGGGATATGCAGTCCGGCACGATGTCTTTGGTGAGTGTCGGGCCACAAAACGCCTTGTCCAATGGCAATAGCGGCAAGCCTGCCATTTCTGCCGATGGCAAGACAGTGGTGTTTTCCAGCCTGGGAAGTAACTTGGTAACGGGAGATGCCAACCAACAGCGGGATGTGTTTACATACGATATTGCCAGCAAAACGGTTCGGCTGGTCAGTCAGTCGCAGTCTAATGTCGCTGCAGATGGCAGTAGTGATAACCCTGCTGTTTCGGCGGATGGCAAAACTATCGCCTTTGTCAGTGTGGCTACCAATTTGGGCGGCGGGAGTGTAAACCCGAATGGCGAGATTTTCGTCAAGAACATGACTAGCGGTGCGGTAGAGCGTGCGACTGCCGCTATCGGGGGCGACGCAGCCAATGGTTCGAGCAACAACCCAAGCCTGAGCAGTGATGGTGTGGCAGTGGCTTTTGATAGTGGCGCATCTAATCTGGTGTCCGGTGATAGCAACGGATTCAGGGATGTATTCGTGCGTAAGAACGGAACGACCACTTTGGTGAGTGTCGCCAAGGATGGGTCGGCGGGTAATAGTAGTTCGACTGCGCCATTGTTGACTGCCAGTGGCGATAAGGTGGCATTTACCAGCAACTCCAGTAACCTCGTCAGCGGTGACAGCAACGCGACATCTGATGTGTTTATCAAGACCCTGGCATCAGGTGAGATTGCAAGAGTCTCGGTAAATGGCTCTGGCCAGCAAGGCAACGGTGCGTCAAGTCTGCTTTCCATCTCTGCTGACGGTCGTTATGTCGCATTTTCATCTTCGGCGACCAATCTGGTAAGCGGTGATACAAACGGGAAAGTCGATGTGTTTGTCAAGGATATGACTACGAGGACGCTGGTGCGCGTGTCTGCCGATGATGCCGGTGTTCAGGGTAACGGTGACACCCTCTACGCCGATTTGTCTGGTGACGGCGCGTTCTTTGTGATCAGTAGCAGTGCCAACAATCTGGTGAGTGGCGATACCAATAGTGCGTCAGATGTGTTCTGGGGGGCGTGGGGGAGTTGAGTACAGTTCTCTTTAAGCAGGGTTCGGCATAAAGTTGTGCGTGATCAGCGCAAGGAAATGCCAGACAATACTGAAAAATCTCCAGGTCGCTGTTGCAACCTGGAGATTTTTCTTTGCAGAAGGGTGCGCAAGCGCTATCCGTTGGGATTAATCCTCTTTTGTTATAACAGGGGTTATATTTTGTTTATAACCGTTGTTATAATGCATCCCATGTTTACCGTTAAAGTGACGACCGTAGGTAACTCGGTCGGGATTATCCTGCCCCGTGAGTTGTTGGCCAGGCTGCGGGTGGACAAGGGCGATGTGTTGTATCTGGTGGAAACCCCGTCAGGGGTGGAGCTGACGCCCTACGATCCGCAGTTTGCGGCGCAGATGCAGGCGCTGGAAAGTGTGGCGCGCGAGGAGCGTGATGTGTTGAAGAAGCTGGCGCAGCAGGATGAGTGAGCCTTTGTGGATCATGGAGCCGGCGGCACTGGCGGCGCATCAGCGCTTGTTGTCCGAGCATGGCGGCCGGGCCGGGGTGGATCGCTCCAGGCTGGCCGATGCGTTGCAGGCGCCGGTGGCGCTCTGGCAGGCCAACGCTACGCTGGGCGGGCTGGTGTTGGCGGTGGCGTATGCCGAGGCGGTGATTCGCTTCCGGCCGTTCGCCAGTGGTAATGTGGCGCTGGCGTACTTGCTGGCGACCTTGTTTCTGAAGTTGAATGGTGTGCCTTTGCTGGCGCCGAAGGTGGAAAAGTTCATCATGATGCGTGCCTTTGGTGCCGGCCGTGTCAATGCGCGGGCTTTTCTGCAGTGGTTGACGGCGCGTAATCAGCCGGATCAGGGCAAGCCGCGTACCCTGATTCATGTGCATGTCAGTGACAGGAAGGTCAAGCGATTGACCATCGTTCGTAGTGCCCCGTCGGGTGCCCAGGCCGATGCAGCATTGGTGGATGTGGCAGCCGAAGATTCCCCCCCGTTGTGCAGCGATGACAGCCCGGCCGGCGCCGGTCGGCCGGGCCTTGCTGCAAGTTAACCCTGGAATGGTAGAAATGAAGAAACTGTCTGATGTCAAAGACGAGTTGCTGGACGCGCTCAAGCCGTTTCGCAGTGCTTTCATGACGGTTGGTGTGTTCAGCTTTTTCATCAATCTGATGATGCTGGCGCCGTCGCTGTATATGTTGCAGGTGTATGACCGGGTGCTGGCAAGCCGCAATGAGACGACGCTGCTGGCGCTGTCGTTGCTGATTGTCGGGTTGTATGCGTTGAATGCCTTGCTGGAGGCGATTCGCTCGTTTGTTCTGGTGCGGGTGAGCGCGAAACTGGATATGAGGCTGAATTCGCGTGTGTTCACTGCTGCCTACGAACGCAATCTGGTGCGTCCGGGCAGTAATCCGGTGCAGGCGTTGAATGATCTGGGAACCTTGCGGCAGACGGTGACCGGTTCGGCGCTGCTGGCGTTATTCGATGCCCCGTGGCTGCCGATTTACCTGTTGGTGATTTTCCTGTTTTCACCGGAGCTGGGCTGGTTTTCGGTTGTCGGTGCGGTATTGCTGGTGATTCTGGCTGTGGCCAATGAGCGTTTGTCGCGCAAGCCGCTTGAAGAGGCGCAGAAGCACAGCATTCAGTCGTCGGCCATGGCGAGTAACCATCTGCGCAATGCTGAGGTGATCGAGGCTCTGGGTATGTTGCCGCAGATCCGCCGGCGCTGGTTTGAGGTGCATCAGAAAATGCTGCAGTTGCAGGCGCAGGCGAGCGATCGCGCCGGGCTGTTGACCGGTGTGACCAAGTTCGTGCGGATTTCGATGCAGTCGCTGGTGCTGGGCTTTGGTGCCTTGCTGGTGCTGGAAGGGAAGATGACTTCCGGGATGATGATTGCGGCGTCGATTCTGGTCGGTCGGGCACTGGCTCCGGTGGAGATGCTGATCGGCAACTGGAAGCAGTTCGTTTCAGCCCGCAGTGCCCATCAGCGCTTGAAAGAGATGCTGGATGCTCACCCTGAGCGAAAGGTGGGTATGCCTTTGCCGCGGCCGACCGGGCAGTATGTGCTGGAAAACGTGATGGCGGCGGCACCGGGCTCGCGCAATCCGATCCTCAAGGGAATCAGTCTGGCGATCAATGCCGGCGATGTGGTGGCGTTGATCGGGCCGAGTGCGTCTGGCAAGTCGACTTTGTCTCGCTTGCTGGTTGGGGTCTGGCCGGCGATGGCGGGTACGGTGCGGCTGGACGGTGCGGACATCTATCAGTGGAACAAGGATGAGTTGGGGCCGCATCTGGGCTATTTGCCTCAGGATATCGAGCTGTTTCAGGGGACGATTGCCGAGAACATTGCCCGGTTCGGCGAGGTTGATTCGGAAAAGGTGATCGAGGCTGCGCGCAAGGCTGGGGTGCATGAGCTGATCTTGCGTTTCCCGCAGGGATACGATACGCCGCTGGCCGATGCGGGGGCGTCGCTTTCGGGTGGCCAGCGGCAGCGGATTGCGCTGGCACGAGCCTTGTATGGTGATCCGGCGGTGATTGTGCTGGATGAGCCGAATTCGAATCTGGACGATCAGGGTGAGGCGGCGCTGGCCAATACCATCAGGGAACTCAAGGAAGCTGGCAAGACGGTGATTCTGGTGACGCATCGGGTTGGCTCGCTGGCGCTGGCTGACAAGATTCTGCTGCTGCAGGACGGTGTGGTGAAGGCGTATGGTCCACGTGACCAGGTTCTCGGTGCTGCTGCACGTGCGCCGCAGCCGAACGGTCAGCCGGTTCGCCCGGCTGCCGTGGCCGCGCCGGGTGCGAGCCCGGTTGTTTCGAATTGATCATTGGGTGTGCTTGTCATGAAATCGGAAAACACAGAAAACCTGCAGGCTGCGGCGTCGCAGCCGGTTGACATGAATGATGCTCGCCCCCGTCGCTGGGGCTGGATGGTGTTGTTGCTGGGCTTTGGCGGATTTTTTCTCTGGGCCAGCCTGGCTCCGCTGGATCAGGGGGTGCCATCCACCGGGATGGTGGTGGTGTCCGGCAGCCGCAAGTCGGTGCAGCCACTGGTTAGCGGCAAGGTGGCGGCTATTCTGGCCAAGGATGGCGATGAGGTGAAGAAAGATCAGGTGCTGATCCGGCTGGATGATACCCAGGCCCGTTCGCAGCTGGATATTTCCAAGAGCCAGTTGTTTACCGCGCTGGCGGTTGAAGCCCGACTGATGGCCGAGCGTGACGGCAAGGGGCAAATCCAGTTCCCGGCCCGTCTGGTGGCGGAAAAGGGGGATGTTCGGGCTGCCAATGTCATGGCGCTGCAAAAGCAGTTGTTTGATACCCGCCGCCAGACGCTGCGAAGCGAGCAGTCGGTGCTGCAGGAAAGCATTGCCGGCCTGGAGGCGCAGGCCAAGGGGCTGGAGGAGTCGAAAAAGGCCAAGGATGAGCAGTTGCGTCTGTTGAAAGAGGAGATTCGCGGGCAGCGTGAGCTGGCCAACGAGGGCTATTTACCACGTAATCGCTTGCTGGAGCAGGAGCGTCTGCTCGCTCAGTTGAGCGGTGCGATCTCGGAGGATATTGGCAATGTCGGCCGCACTCTGCGCGGCATCAGTGAGATCAAGGCCAGAATGCTTGCGCAGCAGCAAACTTTCAGCAAAGAGGTGGAGTCGACGCTGACCGATGTGCAGAAAGAAGCCGCATCTTTGTCCAGCCGGGTCGATGCATTGGAGTTTGAGCTGGCGAACACCGAAATCCGTTCTCCGGCGGACGGTGTTGTGGTCGGCCTGGCCATGCATACCGTGGGGGGCGTGGCGCAGGCGGGATCGGTCTTGATGGATGTGGTGCCGAAAAACGAGCCGTTGAAAATCGATGCCCAGATTCCAACTCACCTGATCGACAAGCTGAAACCTGGTCTGGAGGTGGATATCCTGTTCCCCGCTTTCCAGCAGTCGATCACGCCGCATGTGCCAGGGAAGGTGGTGAATGTGTCGGCTGACGCGCTGATTGAGCCGAAGCAGGGTATGCCTTACTTCAAGGCTCTGGTCGAAGTGACGCCTGAGGGGATGCACAATCTGCGCCATCACCAGATTCGTGCAGGGATGCCGGCCGAGGTGTTCGTTAAAACGGGCGAGCGAACCATGATGAACTATCTGATCAAGCCGCTGACCGACCGTTTGCGTACGTCGTTGACTGAGGAGTAACCGGCCATGCCTCAGCGTTACCTTTCTTCGCTGCTGGGGGTGGTCTTTGCCCTGGGCAGCTCGTCAGCAACGGCGTTCGGGCTGCAAGAGGCATACCAGGCAGCGCAGACGACGGATCCGCAGTATCGTGCTGCACGCTATGAGCTGGATGCCGGCCGCCAGGCCGAGCCGATGGCTCGCGCTGGCCTGCTGCCCACCCTGTCGGCCTCGACCGGTGCTACGCGCTACAACGGTGAGCGGGAGTATTCCAGTGCCAGCAGCGGATCCAGTGTGGAAAAGCTGGATTACACTTCGCGTCAGGCTGCGTTGAATTTGCGCATGCCGCTCTACAACATGGAGTCTATCTCCCGCTATCGCCAGGCTGAGAAGCAGGTGGCTTATGCTGAGTCGTTGTTCATGGTGCGTGGCAACGAGTTGGCAACCCGTCTGGCTGAGGCGTATTTTGACCTGCAGCTCGCTTTGTATTCACACGAGTTGGCGCAGGCTCAGGTGGATGCGTTTCAGGAGCAGGCCAGGCTGGCCAATCGACTGTTCAAGGGCGGAGAAGGGACGCGCACTGAAGTGGCCGAGACCGAGGCGCAACTGGACATTGCCAGGGCTCAGCTGATTGACAGCGATACCCAGCTCGATGTGGCACGACGTAATCTGCAGGCCATGACTGGATTGAATCCGGATGCGATTCAGCCGTTCCGGCATGTGTTTCAGGCGCAGTCCTTGCAGCCGGGCGATCTGGCTGTGTGGCTTGAGCAGGCGGCGGCTGATAGCCCGGTGCTGGCGGTGCGGCGGCAGGCGGTAGAGGCCGCCAAACACGAGGTGTCGCGCAATCAGGCGGGCCATTTTCCGCGGCTGGATTTCGTGGCGGCGTATTCGCGAAGCTCGAGCGATTCGATCACTACCATCAACCAGGAAGTCAATACCCGTTCGGGCGGCATCCAGCTGACGATCCCGCTGTTTTCCGGCGGGTATGTGAATGCGGCAACCGACCAGTCGCTGGCCATGTTGAAAAAGGCTGAGGCAGATCTGGACAATGAATTGAACAATGTCCAGATCGAGGTGCGGCGGCAGTTTCTGGCTGCCAGCAATGGCATGGCCAGGATTGAAGCCTATTCGAAGGCGGTAAAGTCGAGTGAAATCGCGCTGGAGGGCACCCGGTACGGTTTGAAGGCGGGCACCCGCACCAACGTCGACGTACTCGATGCCCAGCGCCGGGTGTTTGCCGCTAAGCGCGATCTGGCTCAAGCCCGCTACATGTACCTGCTGGCCAGTCTGAAGCTGAAAGCTGCTGCACGAGGGTTGGCCGGGGAAGATCTGTCGGCGATTGATAGGCTTATAATCCAGCAGTAACAGCTCTTGTGCGAGATATCCAGTGAAAATCCTTGCCGTTGACGATCATGCCCTGATTCGCGAGGGCCTGCGGGCCATATTGCATGGCTTTGACCCTGCACTGGTGTTTGTCGAGGCGGGAGACGGCCAGGCGGCGTGCCTGCGGTTGGCCGAGCATCCTGATGTCGATCTGGCTCTGCTGGATGTCAGAATGCCGGATTGCGACGGGATCGAGCTGATGGGGAAGTTGCAGGCGCTGTGCCCGACTTTGCCGGTGGTGATGCTGTCGGCTGAGTTTGATGCTGATACGGTTCGCCGGGCGATCGATCAGGGTGCGTCGGGGTTTTTGCCCAAAACGTCGCTGAATCAGGTGCTGGTTTCGGCCTTGAACCTGGTGATGGCTGGCGGCGTCTATATTCCGCCGGAAGTCATGCGTCGGCCGGCTACTGCTGCTGTTTCTGGCTTGCCTCTCGCTACGGCGGCCCCTGCTCCGGTCGAAGCTGCGCCTGTGGTGCATGCCAGATCGCCGGTTCAAGTGCCCGCTGACAGTAAGGCGATGCTGGGCCTGACCGACCGGCAGACCGATGTGCTGGTGCGGCTGCTGGAGGGTAAGTCCAACAAGCAGATTTGCCGTGAGCTGGATCTGGCTGAGGCCACCGTCAAGGTTCATGTCCGTGCCATTCTGCGCGTGCTGGGGGTCAATTCCCGCACCGAGGCGATGGTGGCGGCTGCACGGCTGGGTTTTGGCATTGCGGCGGGCCAAATCTTGCCCGCTGCAGAATGACGGAGGCCCTGCTGCGTAACCATAACGTCGATGTGTTGCGCGGCTTGGCCGTGACCGCAGTGGTGTGTCACCACCTGTTCGCCCATACCGGGCTGGCGGTGCCTTTTTTCGATCGTTTCGGCGGCTTGCTGGGCGTGCAGCTGTTTTTTCTGGTGAGTGGATTCCTGATTGTGCAGAGTGCTGCCTCCAGCAGCGTGCCTGCCTATTTGATTCGTCGGGGCTTGCGCATTTTTCCTCTGTACTGGTTGGTCGTGCTGGGATGGAGCGCCTGGTATGGCAAGTTGGATGCAGATCTGCTGCAATTGAAATGGCCCGATTTCCTGGCAAACTGGCTGGCGCTGTCTCACTTTGTACCGGCGGCCTTGTTCGACTTTGATGTTTTGACGGTTAGCTGGACATTGTCGATCGAGTTGGCCTGGTATGCCTTGGTGCCGTGGATCGTTTACCTGGCAGGACAAAGATCGGGCAAGCGCTTCTGGCTGGAAATGGCCTGTATTGCCTTGCTGGTCTCAACGATCTGGGTCTGGCTGGCCCAACGCGGCATGCTTGATTTTCTGTATGCCGGCGCACTGGCCCGGGCGGGTATCTCACCTGCTAGCGATTTCGGCAGATTTGCCTTTGTGGTCAACGCCTTTCCGGCACAACTGGTGTTTTTTTGCATGGGCGCAGCGTTATGGCGTTATCTCGCTGCCGTGTCGCGGTTACCCAGCGGGCTCTTGCTGCTGCTGATCGTTGTTTTTGCTGGTTGGCCCGAACACTGGAACCAATGGTTGCACCTGAACCCTTCCCCAGCATCCGGATTGGGGTTGGCGGCTCTGTTTGTACTTGTCCTGCGCCAGCAGCAAAGGCAATTGTCGCTGCTGAAATGGCTGGGTGAGATTTCCTACCCGATATATCTGCTCCACGTGCCGGTATTGTTGCTGGTGTTTCAGCACTGGCAGTTTGCAGGTTGGGGAGCCGCCGCCTTGGCCATCTCAATCATTCTGGTGGCTTCGGCCGGACTGCGCCATTGGGTTGAACGGCCGTGTATCGCGTGGGGCCGACTATTGACATCTTCCGGAACCCGTTCTTATGCGCCTTCCTCCCCAGCCCTTTGAGCAGCCTTTGTATGTAACCCGCCCGTTCCTGCCGCCGCTGGCCGAGTATGCCGGGCGGCTGGAGCAGGTGTGGGACTCGGGCTGGCTGGCCAATAGCGGGGCGCAGCATCAGGCGCTGGAGCTGGCGTTGTCCGGTTATCTGCGCGCACCGCAGTTGTCCTTGTTCAACAATGGCACCCTTGCGTTGATCGTTGCTTGCCAGGCGCTGCGTTTGTCTGGCGAGGTCATTACCACGCCGTTCACTTTTCCTGCCACGCCTCATGTGTTGTCGTGGAACAACATTACCCCGGTATTTGCCGATATCGATCCGCTCACGATGAATCTCGATCCGCGCGGCATTGAGGCCAAAATGACGGCCAGAACGTCAGCCATTCTGGCCGTGCATGTGTATGGCACGCCATGTGACGTGCAGGCCATTCAGGAGTTGGCTGATTTCTACGGGCTGAAGGTCATTTATGACGCGGCGCATGCCTTTGGCACCGAAATCGACGGTCAGCCAATCAGTGCGTTTGGTGATGCGACCATGTTCAGCTTTCATGCGACCAAGCTGTTTCATACTGCCGAGGGGGGGGCGCTGGCGGTGCGGGATGCGGCGCTGAAACGTCGTATCGACCTGTTGAAAAATTTCGGCATCAAGAATGAATTCGAGGTGATGATGCCGGGTATCAATGGCAAGATGAACGAGCTGCAGGCGGCCATGGGCCTGGTGGTGCTGGATCATGTCGAGCAGGAGCGGCAGGCGCGCAGCCGGGTGGCAGCGTTGTATCGTTCTCGCTTGCAGGATATCCCGGGGCTCAGTTTCAACCCGGTTTCGCCGAACGTGCGCAACAGTTACCAATACTGTGTGCTGCGGCTGGATGCGGCGGTGTGCGGCAAAAGCCGCGATCAGGTCTACGATGGCCTGAAGGCGTTCAATATCTTTACCCGCAAGTATTTCTATCCGTTGTGCAGCGAATACAGTTGCTACCATCTGTTGCCATCGGCCCATCCGGATAACCTCCCGGTCGCGCATCGGGTCGCCGGCGAGGTGCTGTCGCTGCCTTTCTTCGGCGCGTTAAGCGACGACGATGTGCATCGGGTGTGCGATGCGCTGGAATACGTCTTGCAATCGTAATCAGCCGTCGTATTGTCCGCTGGCGTCGGCCTGACCGAGTAGGGTGGGCCAAAATGCCAGCGGATGCAGCGTATCGGGTGATGCATCAAATCCCTTCGTGCTGCTGCCTTCATCGTTGATGATCTTGCCAGCCATGCTGCCGACCAGGATGGCGGTGTCTTTCGGATTGCTTAAGGTGAGGTTGAAGGTTTCGTCGGGCTCTGCGGTGGTGTCGCCATAGAACGACAGTGTGATGGTCTTGACGGCTTCGCCGGCGGCAAAGTTGAGCTGGCCGCTGGTCAGGCCGCTGGTGAAGTCGCTGGCGTTGGCCGGGTTGGCGCCGTTGCCGGCTACGTTCCATTGCACACTGGCAGTGCTGGTTGTGTCGCCAATGCGCAGGACATTGTATTTCAGGCTGCCATTGATGAAAGATCCCTCCTTGGTGAATTGGGCGTCCTGCCCGGCTGCCAGGGCCAGCCCGTTCGGGGTGCCGGCCTTGGGCACATGGAATGCCACGCGTTCATACTGGTAGCCGTACTGGCTGATGGCAATGTCGCGTTCACCGGCGTTGGCGGTCAGAAGGTAATTGCCGGTGGCCGAGTGTTTCAGGCGGTACACGGGCATGGCGCTGGTGTCGTCATCCTGTGCGGCGCGGAACTGGATGCCCTCGTCGCGATACAGGCCGGGCTGCTGTTGTCGGGCGCTGCGTTCTGCTTCATCGGTGGTATAGAAGTAGCTGCCTGATCCATCCAGCAGGGCAAAGCGGTAAACCGGCTTGCCGGTGGTGTTCAGGCAATTGAACGCAAAGCCTTCAAACCGGATGACATCCAGATAGGCATCCTGAATGTACTGGATTTCCGCCGTGTTGGAGGTGTAGAAGTACGCCCCGCTGTATTTGACACAGCGGTAGAGCACGGCCTCGGCCAGCGTTGGCGGGACATCATCGTTGGCAATGGTGACATCGACACTGCTGGTCGTCAGGGTGGCGTTGGTGGGATTGCTGAGAACGATGCTGAAGGTTTCGTCAGGTTCGACGGTGGTGTCGGCGTTGATGTTCAGACTGATCTGCTTGCTGGTTTCGCCAGCGGCGAAGCTGACGCTGCCGCTGGTGCTGCCGTTCAGGTCGCTGCTCGATGCCGTGCCAGCCTTGAATGCCCAGTTGACGCTGGCCGTGCCGGTGGTCGATCCGCTGCGGGTAATGGTGAGCTGAACGGGCGTGCTGCCGCCGCTGCTGCCTTCGGTCACGGTCGGGGTGCTGGTGGCGATGCTGAGATTGCCCCAGGCATCGTCGTTCTTGATGGTCTGGGTGGCGCTGCCGGTGACAATGGCGGCGCCGGCCGGATTGCTCAACGCTACGGTGAACGATTCGTCATTTTCCGGGGTGTTGTCCTTGTTGATGTTGAGGGTGATTTGCTTGCTGGTTTCGCCTGCGGCAAAGCTGAGTGTGCCGCTGGTGGTGCCGGTCAGGTCATCTGCCGTTGCACTGCCTGGCTGGAAAGCCCAGTTGACGCTGGCGCTGGCGCTGCCATTGTTGCGGCTGACGGTGTATTGCAGTGGATTGCTCCCGCCGCCCGATCCCTCGTCCACACTGGCTGCAGTCGCGCTGATTGTCAGCAGCGAATCGTCGTTGGTGATCGTGGTGCTGGCATTGTCAGTGCCCAGAGTGAGGTTGACCGGGTTGGCCAGTTGGATGACCAGGGCTTCGTCGGCCTCAAAGGTAGTGTCGGCGTTGACGTAGAGGGTGATCTGCTTGCTGGTCTCTCCACTGGCGAATGACACTGTGCCTTGGGTTGTGCTGCTGAGATCGTTGGCATCGGTCGTGCTTTTGCTGCTGATTGACCAATCCACGCTACCCGGTAGCTGGCTGGCGGTTCGGCTGATGTCAAACTGAACGGCAGTGGTGCCGCCGCTGCCTTCGGCCTGCGAAGAGGTTTTGGCCTGGATGCTGGTGGCACCTTCCGTGCCGGCCAGTCGCTGGGCGTAAATCCCGGCACCACTGCCGTCCTGCTGCGAGGATGAGGTGGCCACCTTGGTGACGCCCGAGGCCCAGGCAATGACGTAGTTGCCGTTGCTCAGGCTGGCAACCGACGGATAGGCCTGGTCGCCGCTGGTAAAGGTGTTGATCCGTTGTTCGCTACTGATGACGCTGCCGCCGGCATCGTAGCGGCTGGTGTACAGGTCGTAGCTGTTCGGGCTGCCGGTGTAGTAGTCCCAGCCGATGACGAAACCGCCGTCTTTCATGGGCGCAATGCTGGTGCTGTAGCCTTGCGCCGACCAGTTGCCGGCCGGGTTGACGACGGTCTCTGAGCCGCTCTGGCTGCCGGTGTTGGTGTAGCGTTGCAGCCGAATATGAGGAGCATCATCCCAGGCAATCACGAAACCACCGTCTGTCAGTGCCTGAATGGATGCCCGCTGTTGATCGCTGGCGGTGGTGGTGTTGACCTGGAATTCGCTGCCAACACGGTTGCCGTTGCTGGCAAAGCGCTGGGCATAAAGCCCCAGCCCAGAGGCTTCCCGGCCGTAGTATTGGGTGCCATCCAGCTCCCCATCCTGCCAGACCGCCACGTAGCCTCCATCCGCCAGCCCGGTGATGGCTGGCTGCCATTGATCGCCGGAGATGTAGCTGTTGATGCGGAATTCACCACCTACGGTGCTGCCGTTGCTGGCATAGCGCTGGGCAAAGATGCCTGCCCCAGAGCCGTCCAGCCCGTCATCAAAGCCCATGTTTGCATTGGCCGGGCCACGATCGGTCCAGGCGATGATGAAGCCACCATCGGCCAGTGCACTGATGGTGGGCTCAGTCTGGTTGCCTGCCGTTGTGTCGGCATTGACCCGAAACTCTTTACCAACCTTGCTGCCGTTGCCGTCGTAGCGCTGGGCGTAAATATTGTCGCCGTCACGTTCATTGACTGACGACCAGCAGACAATGTAGCCACCATCAGCGAGTGCGGTGATGGCGGGCGCATGCTGGGTAGTGGTGAGTGTGGTGTCGACGCGCTGCTCGCTGCCAAGGGGAGTGCCGCTACTGCTATAGCGCTGGGTGTTGACGCTGAAGCCTGAGGTTTCGCCGACGATGTACGATTTCCAGGCTACGACATAGCCGCCGCCGGATAGCGCCGCTACGGCTGGCAGCGTTTGATCTCCCGTCGTCGTGCTGTTGACTCGGGTTTCGGTTCCCAGCGCCTGTGCATTGGGCCACTGCACTCCTACGGTTTCTCTCCCCGTCGGCAGCAATGCCGGCAGGCTGGCGCCCGTGCTGGTCTGCCGTGGGCCGGTGTGGTTGAGCACGGTATCCTGCAGCAGGCTGTCATTGGCTTGCATCTGTTCGGTGAGCTGCGGCAGGAAGGGGCCGATGTCGGCCCACC
>CAZBWH010000062.1:0-19032 GCA_964495595.1 uncultured Burkholderiales bacterium
TGATGATCACGTCCATCGCTTTCAGTTCGTCGATGTTTTTTGCGTCTTTCAGCGGTGGCACATCCTTGCCGATATCCGGCCCCTTGCCACCAACATTCGAGGTGGTGAAGAAAATCGGCTCGATTGTGTCGAAGTCATTTTCTTCTTTCATTCGCTGCATCAGCACCGAACCGACCATCCCGCGCCAGCCGACCAAACCTACTCGCATGATTAATCCTTTATTGCCAAATACCTGAATGGAAAACAATTATAGCGCTGCCAGTACGGCATCGCCCATACCTGTGGTGGAAACTTTCTGCGTGCCCGGCTCGTAAATGTCCGCAGTACGGAAACCTTGCGCCAGCACCTTCTTCACCGCATTTTCGACACGTTGTGCGGCCGCTTCCTGGGCAAACGAATAACGCAGCATCATTGCGACCGACAGAATCGTCGCCAGCGGATTGGCAACATTCTTGCCGGCAATGTCCGGCGCCGAACCGTGGCACGGCTCGTACAAGCCCTTGTTGTTCTGATCCAGCGATGCCGATGGCAACATGCCGATCGAGCCGGTCAGCATCGAGGCTTCGTCCGAAAGGATGTCACCGAAGATATTGCCGGTAACGATCACGTCGAACTGTTTTGGCGCACGCACCAGCTGCATTGCCGCGTTGTCGACGTACATGTGGCTCAGTTCTACCTCCGGGTATTCCTTGGCCACGTCGATCATGATTTCTTTCCAGAATTCGGTACATTCCAGCACGTTGGCCTTGTCTACCGAACACAGCTTCTTGTTGCGCTTCATCGCAATGCCAAACGCCACGTGGGCGATGCGACGCACCTCCGACTCGCTATACAACATGGTGTTGTAGCCTTCGCGTTCACCGGCTTCGTTGGTACGAATGCCGCGCGGCTGGCCGAAGTAAATGTCACCAGTCAGTTCACGCACGATCATGATGTCCAGCCCAGACACCACTTCCGGTTTCAGCGACGACGCACCAGCCAGTTCCGGATAGAGGATAGCCGGACGCAAGTTGCCGAACAGGTTCAGATCCTTGCGGATCGCCAGCAGGCCACGCTCCGGGCGCAACGGACGATCCAGCGTATCGTATTGTGGGCCGCCAACGGCACCGAGCAGAATCGCATCGGCTTCGCGCGCCAGCTTCTGCGTGAATTCCGGATACGGCGAACCGTATTGGTCATAAGCGGCACCACCTAGCGGGGCGTGCTGCAGTTCCAGCGGCAAGCCATCGGCCTGCAGTTTTTCCAACACACGCACGGCCTGCGCAACAATCTCAGGACCAATACCATCACCAGGTAGAACCAGAACTTTCATTGCTTACTCTGCTTTCACTGAAACAAGGGCACGCTGCACTTGCTGCGCGACCCGATAACAATCATCAATATGGGCATAACCGATACGGGCGATCACACCGTAACTCAGGCCAGCGGCCACTGCCTGCCCCAGCAATGGCACAAACCGCACCACTTGTTTGGAGACAAAACGGACGCCAAATTTCTTGAAAACCAGCGCCACCAGTTGCCTGGTGATCATTTTGCCGATCAGCTTGCTGCCGATGCTGCCCGCTGCGGCCAACGCAAACTTGCGCATTTCCGGATCAAGCTGATCAAGATCCTGCTGCGACAAGCCAAACTGCTCGTTGATGGCTTGCAGCATGGTAGACAATACAGCCATATCCGCCAGCACGTCGGCGCCGGGAATTGGAATGGTGGCCGCGCCAGCCGAAACAAAAGCGCGGTTTTTCACCATGATCCGGCATTCAGCGCGGATTTGCTCAAGTTCAGTCTGAGTAGCGGGCAGCGACATGGCAGCGATTCACTCAGGCAAACAGCCAAGGCTGATTCAGGCGGCGTTGCGCCTCAAACGCCTTGATCTTCTCGGCATGCGCTAGCGTCAGGCCAATTTCATCCAGGCCATTCAACAGGCAGTGCTTGCGAAAATCAGTGATATCAAACGCAAACGACTCATCTGCCGGTGTGCTTACCGTCTGATTCTGCAAGTCCACATTCAGGCGATAACCTTCGCTAGCGGCACATTGCTGGAACAGTTTGTCCACTACATCAGCGGCCAACACGATCGGCAACAAACCGTTCTTGAAGCAGTTATTGAAGAAGATATCGGCGAAGCTAGGCGCAATCACCACGCGGAAGCCGTAGTCCTCCAAGGCCCATGGCGCATGTTCGCGCGAGCTGCCGCAACCGAAGTTCTCGCGCGCCAGCAGCACTTGCGCACCTTTGAAACGCGGGAAATTCAGCACGAAATCCGGGTTCGGCTGGCGCTGGGAATTGTCCATTCCCGGTTCGCCGTGATCCAGATAACGCCATTCGTCGAACAGATTCGGGCCAAAACCGGCGCGCTTGATCGATTTCAGGAACTGCTTGGGGATAATCGCATCGGTATCAACGTTAGCGCGATCCAGCGGGCACACCAAGCCATTGAGTCGGGTAAATTTCTGCATCTTGGCTGCTCCTTAGGCAAATGTCCGCACGTCGACGAAATGACCGGCAATTGCCGCAGCCGCAGCCATGGCCGGGCTGACCAGATGGGTACGCCCACCCTGCCCCTGACGTCCTTCGAAATTGCGATTGGAAGTCGATGCGCAACGCTCGCCCGGTTCCAGACGGTCGGCATTCATTGCCAGACACATCGAACAGCCCGGCTGACGCCATTCAAAGCCTGCCTCGATAAACACCTTGTCCAGACCTTCGGCCTCGGCCTGAGCCTTGACCAGGCCTGAGCCCGGCACCACCAGCACAGCCTTGACATTGGCTGCTTTCTTGCGGCCCTTGGCCACTTCTGCCGCGGCACGCAAGTCTTCGATACGCGAGTTGGTGCAGGAGCCGATGAAAACCTTGTCGACCGGAATCTGCGTGATCGGCGTGTTGGCTTCCAGCCCCATGTATTTCAGCGCACGTTCAATACCGCCCTTTTTCACTGGATCAGCTTCCTGCGCCGGATCGGGCACGCGACCGTCAACGGTAGTCACCATTTCTGGCGAGGTACCCCAAGTCACTTGCGGCAGGATGTCTTCGGCTTTCAGCTCAACCACAGCGTCGAACTGCGCATCTGTATCGGAAACCAGCGTACACCAGTATTCCACTGCCTTGTTCCAGGCCTCGCCGGTCGGTGCGAACGGGCGGCCTTTAACGTAATCGATAGTCTTGTCGTCAACCGCAACCATACCGGCACGCGCACCACCTTCGATCGCCATATTACACAGCGTCATGCGGCCTTCCATGCTCAGGCTACGAATCGCCGAGCCGCCGAATTCCACGGCATAACCGGTGCCGCCGGCAGTGCCAATCTTGCCGATGATGGCCAGCGCCACGTCTTTGGCGGTCACGCCGTTACCCAGTTCACCGTCAACGCGAATCAACATGGCTTTGGATTTTTTGGCGACCAATGTCTGAGTAGCCAGCACGTGCTCCACTTCGGAGGTGCCGATACCGTGCGCCAGACAGGCAAATGCGCCATGGGTCGAGGTGTGGCTATCGCCACAGACGACGGTCATCCCTGGCAGGGTTGCGCCCTGCTCCGGGCCTACCACGTGGACAATGCCCTGGCCTTTGTCCTTGAACGGAAAGTAGGCCAGCGAGCCGACTTCACGAATGTTGGCATCCAGCGTTTCGACCTGCTGTCGCGAAATCGGATCTTGAATGCCCTGATCCCAGTGATCGGTCGGGGTGTTGTGATCGGCAGTTGCCACAATCGACGAAATGCGCCACGGCTTGCGGCCGGCCAGTTTCAGGCCTTCGAACGCCTGCGGACTGGTGACTTCGTGGATCAGGTGACGGTCGATATACAGCAATGCGGTGCCGTCAGCTTCCTGATGCACCACATGATTTTCCCAGAGCTTGTCGTAGAGCGTTTTGCCAGCCATATCCTGCTTCTTGAGTGCATGAAACAAGCGGCAGATTATACACAGAATCCGGGTGGTCCCGGCCTGGCGGGGTGGAATTTTGCGGTGCGCCGGCGCCTCGCCAGCGTCGACTCGCCAGTTAGCCGAGCCATGAAAACGGGCAGCACCACGTTAAACAGGAAAGCCTGCAGGCGAATAGATCAGCAACGCAACCAGCGATGCGCCAGCCACCAGCCAACGGCTGCCGACAGCGCGGCGAGGGTGAATATCTGCTCGGCACCGAGCGACGCCCACAAGGCGCCCGTTGCCACCCCTCCCAGCGTGCCCCCCAAGCCAAAAGATGCACTGACATACAGCGCTTGTCCACGCGCCTGATGCGCTCCCTGAAAATATCGGTGGATCAGCGCAATCGACGCAGCGTGATGGGTGCCAAAGGTAGCTGCATGCAGCACTTGCGCCAACGCCATCATCCATACCGACTGAGGGAGCCACGCAATCAGCACAAAGCGCAACACAGCCAGCAGCAAACCCAGCAGAAACAATTGACGCAATCCGAGCCAGCCGATGATCCGCGGCATGAGGACGAAGGCACCAATTTCAGCTACCACCCCGATCGACCACAAATAGCCAATGGCACTCTCTCCATATCCATTTTCTGCCAGATGTATCGAAAAGAAGGTGTAATACGGTCCGTGCGCCAGTGCCATGAAAAAGCAGGACAGAAACAGGGCGGCGACGGCAGGCAGGCGAAGGACATCCCACAGTCGCTCCGACACGCCGTGGTGTCGGCTGGCTGACACCTCCGGCAGGAACCAGGCGTAGACGGCAATGCCCAGCATCAGCCCCATCACCCCTAGCGGCAGCCCGGCTACCCCGACCCTCTCCAGTAGATGGCCAATCAATACGGTCGCCACGACGAACCCGACCGACCCCCAAAGCCGGATCTGGCTATAGCGTCCAGCCTGCTGGCCAAGCAGCGACAAGGTCGTCGCTTCAACCAGTGGTAGCGATGCGCTCCAGAAAAAGCTCATCAGCGCCAACACACACAACAGCCAGGCAAAGCCCTGCCCGACAAACACCCCGGCAAAACTGACCACACTCAGCCATGCAGCCAGACGAACGATGGATGCTCGCTGGCCTGTCCGGTCAGCAACCCAACCCCAGATGCTGGGCGCAAAAATCCGCATCACCTGAGTTAGCGACATCAGAAGGCCGATTTGCCAGGCAGTAAACTGCAACGATTGCAGATACAGTCCCCAATAAGGGGAAAAAGCACCAACAAAAGCAAAGTAAAAGAAATAGAAGCCGGCCAGTACCCGAGCCTGTTGCGGCTGCATGGCTCAATGCCCGCCTGGCAGGCCTGGGGCCTCGGTCAGCGCTGGTTGATAGCCGCCGGAATGCGTGTTTTTCCCGCGGCGGAACTGCCAGGGCGAAACGGGAGCATGATCCTGCCACAGACCCGTTTGCTGGCTGCGTGCCTGCTGCTCGGCATTGGCGTAGCGGTCGAATTCGTCACTCGGCTGGGTCTTGCGGGCATAGTACTGATAATGCCAGGCGAAGCCATCGGCTACCTGGCTCAGATTGACGTCCTGCTCTCCCAGCCAGACACGACCCACAGTCCGTCCATATCGGTCCCGCTCGACAACATCGACCCTAACCTGTTGCTGGAACAACTTGTCCGCCAGATGTTTTCTGGCTGCCTGACCAAATGGCTGCGCCTTTTCCGGGGCATCAATATATGCAAAACGGATCTTGTGCTGCTGTCGCCCGCTATCGAGCAATGTGATCGTGTCGCCATCAGCAACCCCCACGACGACGCCCTCCAATGGCTGCCCGCCCAGCTTTCCGGCGCATCCGGCCAGCAGCAACGCCAGCCAAATGGCCATTCCTGGCAAAACGCCATGCCGTATCAGAAACCTACCAGTCAGGGCAGACCGTGCCGCCCATGCAATTTGTAGCAACCTCAAAGTACCCCCACTCACCCCGATGGCCCGAGCCCACCAACAAAAAAGCCCCGAAATGAATTCGGGGCCGCATTCTTGACGCACCAATGGGTTACTGGGCAGCCGCTGCTTCCGCCAGCAGCGCTTTCATCGACAGGCGAATCTTGCCCTTGTCGTCCTGTTCCAGCACCTTGACGCGAACCTGCTGGCCTTCCTTGACGTAATCATCCACCTTGTTGACGCGTTCGTTAGCGATCTGCGATACGTGCAGCAAACCATCGCGACCCGGCATGATGTTGACGATGGCACCGAATTCAAGAATCTTGACCACTGTACCCTCGTACACGCGGCCGATTTCAACCTCGGCAGTAATCAGTTCAATGCGCTTCTTCGCTGCGTCAGCACCTTCTGCGCTCACCGAGGCGATGGTGATGGTGCCATCTTCGGCGATATCGATCTGGGTACCGGTTTCTTCGGTCAAGGCCCGAATCACCGAGCCACCCTTGCCGATTACATCGCGAATCTTTTCCGGGTTGATCTTCATGGTGTACAGCCGCGGAGCATGCGCCGACACTTCCTGGCGCGCCTCGCCCAATGCGCCCTTCATAATACCGAGGATATGCAGGCGCCCTTCCTTTGCCTGATCCAGCGCCACCTTCATGATTTCCTTAGTGATGCCGTTGATCTTGATATCCATCTGCAGGGCGGTTACGCCATTCTCGGTACCAGCTACCTTGAAGTCCATGTCACCCAGATGATCTTCATCACCCAGAATATCGGTCAACACAGCGAAACGGTTGCCATCCTTGATCAGGCCCATGGCAATGCCAGCCACGTGATCCTTCAGCGGTACACCGGCATCCATCAACGACAGGCAGCCACCGCACACAGACGCCATCGACGACGAACCGTTGGATTCGGTGATTTCCGATACCACACGCATCGAATAACTGAAGTTTTCCTGCTTCGGCAGCACGGCGACCAACGCACGCTTGGCCAGTCGACCATGACCGATTTCACGGCGCTTCGGTGTACCGACACGGCCGGTTTCACCCGTCGAATACGGTGGAAAATTGTAATGCAGCATGAAACGCTCGGTGTATTCACCTGACAACGCGTCAATGATCTGCTCGTCGGTTTTGGTGCCCAGCGTAGCCACAACCAGCGCTTGGGTTTCGCCACGGGTAAACAGCACCGAGCCGTGGGCACGCGGCAACACACCGGTACGGATAGATATCGGACGAACGGTACGGGTATCACGGCCGTCAATCCGCGGCTCACCAGCCAGGATCTGACCACGCACGATTTTGGCTTCCAGATCGAAGAACACCGACTTGACGTGGTTGACCTGCTTGGTATCCATATCCTCGGTAATCAGCTCAGTCATTACGCGATCACGAATTTCATCCACCTTGGTCGACCGAGCCTGCTTTTGCTTGAGCCGGTACGCCTGGTTAAGGTCAGCCTCGCACAGATCCTTCATCCTGGCGATCAGCGCCTCATCCTTGGCAGGCGCCTGCCAGTCCCAGAGAATCGGATTGACTTCATCAGCCAGATCGTTAATGGCGTTGATGGCTGCCTGCATCTGCTCATGGCCGAATACGACTGCGCCAAGCATGATTTCTTCTGACAGTTCGGTAGCTTCCGACTCGACCATCAATACCGCTTGCTGGGTACCTGCCACCACCAGATTCAGTTGCGATGTCTCCAGCTGCGTCTTGCCCGGATTAAGGATGTACTGGCCATCCGCAAAACCCACCCGAGCCGCACCAATCGGGCCGTCAAACGGAATACCGGAAATAGCCAGGGCAGCAGACGCGCCAAGCATTGCCGGAATGTCCGAGTCGATTTCCGGATCGATCGACATCACGGTCGCGATGACCTGCACTTCGTTATAAAAGCCTTCCGGAAACAGTGGGCGCAGCGGGCGGTCAATCAGGCGCGAAGTCAGAATTTCCTTCTCCGAAGGGCGTCCTTCGCGCTTGAAAAAACCACCGGGGATACGGCCGGCAGCGTAGGTGCGTTCCTGATAATCAACAGTCAGCGGAAAAAAGTCCTGGCCCGGCTTGACGTTTTTTGCGCCCACTACAGTCACCAGCACCATGGTATCGCCCATCGACACCATTACGGCGCCACTGGCCTGTCGGGCAATTTCACCGGTCTCAAGCGTAACTTGATGCTGACCGTAGGGGAATGATTTTTTGATCGAGTTAAGACTCACGTTGATCCTTTCCTGTGAGATGAAGGGCAAAGGCAACGCATGACCGGAAGCAACAGATTCCATTTCCAAACCGAACGGGAATTCGGTGCAGACACGCAGCATCTCGCGGTACGGCGAGATCCGTTTTCGCATTCGCTTTGGAAATGGAATGAGCCACGCCACATCTGGCCGGGCGTCGCGAAAAAACGGCTAGAACAGGTTGGCAGGCCCGAACGGTCTGATGACCATAACAGCACCGGGCCCGCAACCAATGACCTGAATTACTTTCGCAGACCCAGACGCTCGATCAGGGTACGATAACGATCCAGATCGTTGTTCTTCAGGTAAGTCAGCAAACTACGGCGCTGGCTGACCATTTTCAACAAACCGCGACGGCCGTGATGATCCTTGGCATTGGCCTTGAAATGGCCGGTCAGGTCGTTGATGCGGGCGGTCAGCAGGGCGACCTGAACTTCGGTGGAACCGGTATCGGCTTCGCCGCGAGCAAACTGCTTAACGATTTCTGCTTTCTGGGCTGTAGTGATAGCCATGTAATAAACTCTCCAAAATCCTGAAAAAACGCGCATTGTACCTGTTGCCAAGGCACATGCTCAAGTTGTCGATGGCGAAGACAGACTTGTACTGCGAAAACCGCGTATTGTAACGCTGACCGGGCGTTGCCGGCCAACGAATTTTATTCTGCCACCAACGGCGGCGGTGGCCTGACCACCCGCTTGGGCGCCAATCGACCATCAGGCAATATCTGCCCCAATCCAATGAACCGATGGGCAGCATCGTAAACCCGCAACTCACCTGCTGCCGGCAACTGGGCCTGCCAGACAGGATTACCGTGGCACCAGCTATGACTGGCCTGATCAGAGAGTTGCACATCAATCATCTCGCCCAGTAGGCAATCGGTAGCCAGCAAACGGGCATCACGTTGCGCAAGCGTCATCGCCTCAAGCTGGTCCAGTGTGATCGCATCGGCAAGGTCGAACCCGGCAGTCCGGGTACGCCGCAATCCGGTCAAATGCGCGCCACATCCCAGTTGCCTGCCGATCTCTTCAGCCAGCACCCGTATGTAGGTACCCTTGCTGCAGGCGACAGCAATATCCAGCGAATCAGCCTGGAAAGCCAGCAACTCAATCGAGAACAAGGTAATTCTGCGCGGTTGACGCACGACGTCTACGCCTTGACGTGCGTATTCATACAATGCACGCCCCTGATGCTTTAGCGCAGAATACATAGGAGGAATCTGCTCGACCTCCCCAACCAGTCCGGCGAGCACTGACCGAACCTGCTCTAACGAAGCCTCAACCGGTGACGACTGCAGCACATTGCCATCACTATCACCCGAATCGGTCGTCACACCCAAGCGAATACTGGCACGATACGCTTTGTCAGCATTCAGCAAGAACTGGGAAAATTTGGTCGCCTCACCAAGACAGACCGGCAACAGGCCGGTTGCCAGCGGATCAAGATTACCGGTATGCCCGGCCTTCTCGGCCTGATACAGCCATCTCACCTTCTGCAAGGCGCCGTTACTGGAAAATCCGGTAGGCTTATCGAGCAACAACACGCCGGAAATCGGGCGTTTGATACGTTTCTGCAACTTATTCTTCTTGGTCTTCCGGCGCCTGATCGGCAACCGCTGAATCGATCAAGCGCGACAGGTGCATACCCCGC
Organism: uncultured Burkholderiales bacterium; assembly: GCA_964495595.1. GTDB lineage: Bacteria > Pseudomonadota > Gammaproteobacteria > Burkholderiales > SCOH01 > CALMFQ01. The sequence goes on from CAZBWH010000062.1 coordinate 9,687, forward strand.
TCAACCGATTCGTCATAAAAAAAGTGCAATTGCGGCATGGTACGTAACTTGATCCGGTGGCCAAGCTGTACCCGCAGGAAACCGGCCGCATGAGCCAGTGTCTGCAATGTTTCCTGCCGCAGCTCCTCGCTACCGAGCACGGTGAAATACACCTTGGCATGTGAGTAGTCACGGGTGACGTCTACACCGGTAAACGTCACCATGCCGATACGCGGGTCTTTCAGCTCATGCCGGATGATGTCCGGCAATTCTCGCTGAATCTGCTGGCCGACACGGTCGGAACGGGAGTAATCCTTGGCCATGGGTGATTACAGCGTCCGAGCCACTTCAATGATTTCATAGATTTCGAGCAGGTCTTTTTCTTCGAGATCATTGAAATTCTTCAGCGACAAGCCACATTCGAACCCACCCTTCACCTCCTTGACATCGTCCTTGAAGCGTTTGAGCGAGTCCAGTTCGCCATCGTGAATCACCACGTTGTTGCGCAGCAACCTGACGCGCGAACTGCGGCGCACCACACCCTCGAGAACCAGGCAGCCGGCGATGGTGCCAACCTTGGATATCTTGAATACCTGGCGCACCTCGACCATACCGGTAATCTGCTCCTTGCGCTCTGGCGCCAGCATGCCAGACAGAGCCGCCCTCACCTCATCCACCGCCTGGTAAATGATGTTGTAGTAGCGTATGTCGACACTATTGGAGTCGATCAGCTTGCGCGCACCGGCATCGGCCCGGGTATTGAAACCGATGATCACCGCGCTCGATGCAATCGCCAGGTTGACGTCAGATTCGGTAATCGCACCCACGCCGCTGTGAATGATGTTGACGCGCACTTCGTCGGTCGACAGCTTCAGCAGGCTGTGAGCCAACGCTTCGTACGAGCCCTGCACGTCGGCCTTGATGATCAATGGCAGGTTCTTCACCTCGCCCTCGCCCATCTGCTGGAACATGGTTTCCAGTTTGGCCGCCTGACGCTTGGCCAGCAAGGTGTCGCGGAACTTGCCCTGACGGAACAGCGCAATTTCGCGCGCCTTCTTCTCGTCATGCAACACCAGCACTTCTTCACCGGCATTCGGCACATCGGCCAGCCCCTGGATTTCACAAGGAATCGACGGGCCTGCCTCGTTGATCGGCTTACCGTTTTCATCGAGCATCGCACGGACACGACCAAATGCGGCACCCGCTAGAATCACATCGCCACGACGCAGCGTCCCGTTCTGCACCAGGATGGTTGCAACCGGGCCACGTCCCTTGTCCAGGCGTGCCTCAATCACCAAGCCTTTGGCCGGGGCCTGATTGGTTGCCTTCAGCTCCAGGACTTCGGCCTGCAACAGGATGCCTTCCAGCAAATCGTCGATACCCTGGCCGGTTTTTGCCGACACATCCACGAACATTGCATCACCGCCCCAGTCTTCCGGCACCACTTCCTGCGCCACCAGCTCCTGGCGAATGCGCTCGGGATTCGCATCCTGTTTATCTATCTTGTTGACCGCCACCACGATCGGCACACCCGCTGCCTTGGCATGGTGAATCGCCTCGATGGTCTGCGGCATCACGCCGTCATCGGCAGCGACCACCAGCACCACCAGATCGGTTACCTTGGCGCCACGTGCACGCATTGCGGTAAACGCTTCGTGACCCGGAGTGTCGAGGAAGGTAATCATGCCGCGATCAGTCTCGACGTGATAGGCACCGATATGCTGGGTAATGCCGCCTGCTTCGCCACTGGCCACGCGGGTACGGCGAATGTGATCCAGCAACGACGTTTTACCGTGGTCAACGTGCCCCATGACAGTAACCACTGGCGCACGCGGAGTCTCTTCCAGTTCGGCAAGCTCTTGATGTTCTGCCAGGAAAGCCTCCGGATCGTCCGCCTTGGCAGCCTCCGCCTTGTGGCCCATCTCTTCGGTGACGATCATTGCCGTTTCCTGATCCAGCACCTGATTGATGGTTACCATCATGCCCATCTTCATCAGCACCTTGATCACTTCGGCAGCCTTGACCGACATCTTGTGCGCCAGTTCGGCAACAGTGATGGTTTCCGGAATCACCACATCCTTGACTACCGGTTCGGTAGGCGCCTGGAATGCATGCTGGGAATCCGATGACTTGTGCCGGTTACCCTTGCCACCAGCACGCCACCCGCCACCGCTGTCACCTCCGCGGGTCTTGATTCCGCCGCCAGGGCGTTTTTTGGCACCATCCTCACGAGCGGTGTCGCCACTACGCCCCTTGCGCGCATCCCTTTCGGCCGGCTTATCGGCCGCCTTGACCACCGGCTTGTCGACCACAGGGGCCTGGGCTGGCTTCTTGCCACTCGCCGCAGCCGTAGCGGCTGTCGCCGCAGCACGACGATCAGCTTCCCGCTGCTGTTTCAGACGCAGCTCTTCAGCCTGCCGCTTCTGCAATTCACTTTGCTTGCGGGCCTCAGCCTCTCGCAACGCACGCTCCTTTTCGTCAATCACTGACGGGCGCACCCTGGGTACAACCGGCTCAACCGGTAGCTCTGGCAGAGCTTCTACGACCAATACCTCGGGCGACTGGACTACTTCCGGCTCAGGCTCAGGCTCAGGCAAAGCCGTCTCAGCAACGGGTTCTGCTTCCGGGATGAGTACCGGAGGGATCTCGGCGATCTGTTCGTGCTGGATCGGATGCGATTCATCCTGCCCGGCAGCCGGCGGCGTCTCATCGGCATTCACCGTTTCCGTCGTGGCGTCACGCTTCACGAACACGCGTTTCTTGCGCACCTCGACCTGAATGGTACGAGCTTTACCCGTCGCATCCGACTTGCGGATTTCGGTCGTTTCACGCCGGGTCAGGGTGATTTTCTGCTTTTCCTCAGACCCACCGTGCATCTTGCGTAGATAGTCCAGCAGGCGCGTCTTGTCCTGCTCGGTCAAAAGATCGGATGCAGCCTTCTTGTCGACACCAGCAGCGCGCAGCTGCTCCAGCAACAAGTCGCTTTGTAGTCCTAGCTCACCGGCAAACTGTTGAACATTTGTTTGTCCCATTCTGACTCCTAATTATTTCCCGGCAGGCGGATTACTCGTTAAACCAATGGGCTCGCGCAGCCATGATCAGCTTCCTGGCCTGCTCGTCATCGATCGCCAGCATCTCTACGAGCTCATCCACGGACAGCTCAGCCAGCTCATCGCGGTTGGTCACACCCTTACCAACCAGGATATGAGCAAGATCGGCATCGACTCCGGGCACCGCCAGCAGCCCTTCCGCCTCGGTTTCTTTCTCTTCTTCCTTGGCAATCGCCTGAGTCAGCAAGGCATTGCGAGCCCGGCTCCGCAACTCATTGACCGTTTCCTCGGAAAAACCGTCGATCTGCAGCATTTCGGCCAGCGGCACATAAGCCACTTCTTCCAGCGTACCGAATCCTTCCTGTACCAAGACGGTGGCGACGTCTTCGTCGACATCCAGCGCCTTCATGAACAGGGAACGGACTTCCTCGTATTCCGCCTCATGCTTCTTCTCAGCCTCATCTACCGTCATGATGTTAATGACCCAGCCGGTTAGCTCGGATGCAAGCCGCACATTCTGGCCTCCGCGCCCAATGGCTGGCGCCAGCTGATCCTCGTCTACCACGACGTCCATGCTGTGCGAATCCTCGTCAATGACAATGCTGGTCACCTCCGCCGGCGCCAGCGCATTGATGACAAACTGGGCGGGCTCACTGGACCAGAGAATGATGTCAACACGCTCGCCGCCCAACTCGGTAGTCACGGCCTGAACACGGGAGCCACGCATGCCGATGCACGTCCCCTGAGGGTCGATGCGGGGGTCGTTGGATTTGACGGCAATCTTGGCACGTAAACCGGGGTCGCGGGCAGCGGCCTTGATCTCGATCATTTGATCTTCGATTTCTGGCACTTCGACCTCGAACAGCTTCACCAGAAATTCGCGAGCAGTACGCGACAGGATCAGCTGCGGGCCACGCCCACCACGATCAATGCGCAACAAATACGCCTTGATACGATCCCCAACACGCAGATTCTCTTTTGGAATCATGTGCTCACGAGGCAACAACGCCTCCAGCTTGCCGCATTCGATAATGGCATTGCCACGCTCGATACGCTTGATGACACCGGAAACCATGTGTTCCCGCCGCTCAAGAAAATCATTGAGTATTTGTTCACGCTCGGCATCGCGAATGCGCTGCAGGATGACCTGCTTGGCTGTCTGGGCCCCGATACGGCCGAATTCGATCGACTCGAGTTCTTCTTCGACAAAATCGCCGATCTGCAGGTTTTCACCATACTGATCCGCATCAGTAATCGCGATCTGGCGGCTCGGGAATTCGTGATCATCATCGGCAACGACTTCCCATCGTCTGAAGCTGGCATGACTACCTGTATGCCGATCGATTGTCACCCGCACATCGACTTCATCGTGCCCGAAACGCTTTTTGGTCGCAGAAGCAAGCGCAAGCTCCAGTGCACCGAACACGACCTCCTTGTCGACGTTTTTTTCCCGCGCCAGCGCATCCACCAACAACAGTATTTCGCGACTCATTTACCTGTGAACCTCCACCAAATCTCCTCCCGCACAGACAACCGTGCAGGTCGGAACCATCCCGAAACATCCATTCCATCCACCGCGCAAGATTCCCATTCAACGTGAACGTGCGCTGCAATCGTACCGTCAGCGATCAGGGCGACGCTTGCCGGCAGCATCCTGACCTGATTCAGAAACGGGGATCCAGACGGGCTTTATCAATATTGGACAATGGCACCTCCACCACCGCCCCAGACTCCTGCTCGACCTGAACGACATCACTGGCTAGGCCGCGCAATATTCCGGATACGCGCCGAGCCCCCTCTAGCGGCAAACGCAGCCGCAGCCTGACATGCTGCCCGGCAAAACGCGAAAAATCGGATTCACGCGTCAGCGGGCGATCCAGCCCTGGCGAAGACACTTCCAGCCGCTCATAATCGACGTTTTCCACCATGAACAGTCGCGTCAGGTGATTGCTGACCTTGACACAATCATCAACGGTAATGCCTTGGGGGCTATCCATGAACACGCGAACCATGCCGCCACGTGCCAGCTCCAGATCCACCAACTCATAACCAAGACCGGTCAGGGTTGTTTCCAGCAAATTGCGCAAATCCATACGGCGATCCAGCCCCGAAAATAAAAAATGGGCGCAAGGCCCATCGTGTAGAAACGCCGCGATTGTAACAGATAGCAGGCAAAATGCGAAACCGTCACCATACCGCCCCGACCAACACAAAACACGGGACAAGCGTGGTTGCATTTGCGTTCTTCGGCTTTTCGAGTAAATTTACTCTAGCCACATTTACTAACGATAACGAAATAGCGGCGGACCGGGCTGTACGGATCGAATGTCAGTCATCGCAACTTAATTCCATTGGCATATAACGTCAGGGCTGCTATGATGGCGGCAGCTGTCATCAACACGCACAGGTTTTTGGGGAGTAAGTACACACTATGGAAAAGATCTGGTTAAAGAATTACCAGTCCGGCGTTCCTGCCGAGATCAATGTCAACCAATACAAGTCCGTTGCGGAAGTATTCGAGAAAAGCGTAAGCAAGTTTGCTGATCGTCCGGCATTCGCGTGCATGGACAAGATCATCACCTACCGCGAGCTGGACAAGCTGACCCGCGATTTTGGCGCGTATCTGCAAAACAAGCTGGGACTGAAGAAGGGTGATCGTGTTGCAGTCATGATGCCCAATCTGTTGCAGTATCCGGTTGCCGTGTTCGGCATTCTGCGTGCCGGGCTGACTGTGGTGAACGTCAATCCGCTGTACACCCCTCGCGAACTCGAGCATCAGCTGAAAGATTCCGGCGCCAGCGCAATTCTGATTCTGGAAAACTTCGCGATCACCCTGCAGGAAGTATTGAAGAAGACCCCGATCAAGACCGTCATCACCACCCAGATTGGTGACATGCTGGGCTTCCCGAAGTCGTTGATCGTCAACCTGGTAGTCAAGCATGTCAAGAAGATGGTGCCGAGCTGGACTATCCAGAACACGGTGAAATTCAATGACACGCTCACGCAGGGCAGCCGTGAAAAGCTGAATCCGGTTCAGATCGGCCATGACGACATCGCCTTCCTGCAATACACCGGGGGCACTACCGGCGTATCCAAAGGCGCCATGCTGACCAACCGTAACATCATTGCCAACATGATGCAGGCACACGCGTGGCTGAAGCCGGTTGTGCGTGAGGGTCAGGAAATCATCATCACGGCACTGCCGCTCTACCATATCTTCTCGCTGACCGCCAACTGCATGGTATTCACCGAAATCGGCGGCCTGAATATCCTGATCACCAATCCGCGCGACATTCCGGGCTTCATCAAGGAATTGCAGAAGTATCCGGTTACCAGCATGACCGGCGTAAACACGCTGTTCAACGCGCTGTTGAACCACCCTGATTTCCCCAAGATCGATTTCAGCACTTGGAGAATGGTTCTGGGTGGCGGCATGGCGGTTCAGCGTGCCGTTGCTGAAAAATGGAAACAGGTTACCGGCGTTCCGCTGATTGAAGCCTACGGTTTGACCGAGACATCCCCGGCTGCGTGTATCAACCCGCTGGATTTGAAGGAATACAACGGTGCAATCGGCTTGCCCGTGCCTTCAACCGAATGCTCGGTGCGTGACGAAGCCGGCAACGAAGTTCCGATGGGTGAGCCGGGCGAATTGTGGGTCAAGGGCCCGCAAGTAATGAAGGGCTACTGGCAGCGTCCGGATGAATCCGCCAAAGTGTTGAAAGATGACGGTTGGCTGGCTACTGGCGACATGGCCATTGTGACCCCTGACGGTTTCTTCAAACTGGTCGATCGCAAGAAAGACATGATTCTGGTGTCGGGCTTCAATGTTTACCCGAACGAAATCGAAGATGTCGTGGCCATGCACTCGGGCGTTCTGGAAGTGGCCTGTATCGGTGTACCTGATGACAAGTCTGGCGAAGTCGTCAAGATATTCGTGGTAAAGAAAGAAGCATCACTGACCGAAAAAGACGTCATCGAGCACTGCAAGAAAAATCTGACCGGTTACAAGGTTCCGAAATTTGTCGAGTTCCGCAGCGAATTGCCAAAAACCAACGTCGGCAAGATTCTGCGTCGTGAACTGCGCGACCAGGAAGTCGCCAAGGCAAAGTAGCAACCGGTCTGCCGATTGTCTTGGAGCAATAAGGGGTGACTGACCGCTGATCGCGCCGGACCAACAAAAAACAGCCACATGATGTGGCTGTTTTTTTTGATGGCAGCGATATCCCGTCTGGCGCCCGACGAAAAATATGCTTTTGCCGCTAGAATGGCGCGGTTTTGGCCTGATACATGCCCTGGAGTAGGCAGTTTTGGATATTTTGCTGCAACAACTGATCAACGGCCTGGTGATCGGCTCGATCTACGCATTGATCGCGCTTGGTTACACCATGGTCTACGGCATTCTCAACCTGATCAATTTCGCCCACGGCGAGGTGCTGATGTTCGGCGCGATGATCACGTTTTCGGCGGTGAACCTGCTCACCGGCATGAACCTCAACCTGCCCGGCTACGCAACACTGCTGCTCGGCCTGCTGCTGGCGCTGCCGCCAACCATGCTGCTCGGCTACAGCATCGAGCGCATCGCCTACCGGCGGCTGCGCAAGGCGCCGCGGCTGGCACCGCTGATCACCGCGATCGGCATGTCGATCGTGCTGCAGCAGACGGCGGTGATCATCTGGGGCCGCGACCATCGCCCCTTCCCCGACGTGATCGAACGCGCGCCGATTGCGATTGGCGGCGCCACCATCACCGATCTGGAAATCGGCATGATAGCCATCGCGCTGCTGCTGATGACCGGCCTCTTGATCGTGGTCGAGAAAACCCGCCTCGGCCGGGCGATGCGCGCCACGGCACAGAATCCGGAAGTGGCCGGGCTGATGGGGGTCAACATCAATACCGTGGTGTCGCTGACCTTTGTCATCGGCTCGGCGCTGGCTGCGGTGGCCGGCATCATGGTTGCCGCCAACGACCACAAGGCGCAGGCCTACATGGGCACGCTGGTCGGGCTGAAGGCGTTTACCGCGGCGGTGCTCGGTGGCATCGGCAACCTGGGCGGCGCGGTGGCGGGCGGATTCCTGCTCGGGGTGATCGAAAGTGTCGGTGCCGGTTATCTCGGGCCGCTGACCAATAATGTGCTCGGCAGCCAGTACCAGGACATTTTTGCCTTTCTGGTGCTGATCCTGGTGCTGGTGTTCCGGCCATCCGGCCTGCTGGGCGAAAAAATGGCGGAGCGCGCATGAACCGGAATCTCAAGACTTTCGCCGGCATTGCGCTGATCGCCATCGTGCTGGCAGTGGCGCCATTCGTGGTCGGCAGCCATCTGGGCAATGCCTGGGTGCGCACGCTGGATTTCGCGTTGCTGTACGTGATGCTGGCGCTGGGGCTGAACATTGTCGTCGGTTACGCCGGCCTGCTCGACCTCGGTTATATCGCGTTTTATGCCGTTGGCGCCTACGTCTACGCGCTGCTGAATTCGCCGCATCTGGCGGCGGTATTGCCGGAGTGGCTGGCGCATCCGTCGTTGTGGGTGGTATTGCCGATCGGTGCGCTGACCGCCTGCATATTCGGTGTGCTGCTGGGCGCGCCGACGCTGCGGCTGCGTGGCGATTACCTGGCGATCGTCACACTCGGCTTCGGCGAAATCATCCGCCTGTTCCTCAACAATCTCGACAACCCGGTCAACATCACCAACGGCCCGAAAGGCATCAGCATGATCGAGCCGGTGACGGTATTCGGCCAGCCGCTGTCGCAGAAAATCGAGCTGTTCGGCTTCGAGATTCCCGGCCTGTACCTGTATTACTACCTGTTCCTTGCGCTGACGCTGCTGATCATGCTGGTATCGGTGCGGCTGCAGCATTCACGTATCGGCCGCGCCTGGGTGGCGATCCGCGAGGATGAAATTGCCGCCGCGGCGATGGGCATCAACACCCGCAACATCAAGCTGCTGGCATTCGCGATGGGCGCCAGCTTCGGCGGTGTCGCCGGCGGGCTGTTCGCCGGCTTCCAGGGCTTCGTCAGCCCGGAAAGTTTCATCCTGATGGAATCGGTGATGGTGCTGTGCATGGTGGTGCTGGGCGGCATGGGGCATATCCCCGGCATCATCCTCGGCGTGGTGTTGCTGACGCTGACGCCGGAACTGCTGCGCGACGTGGTGGTGCCGCTGCAGAACAGCCTGTGGGGCAAGCAGCTGGTCGACCCGGAAACTCTGCGCATGCTGCTGTTCGGCCTGGCGCTGATCCTGGTGATGCTGCTGCGGCCGGAGGGCCTGTGGCCGTCGTCGCGGCGCAAGCAGGAAATGCATGTGGCGGAGGATGCGGCAT
>CAZBWH010000063.1:0-18471 GCA_964495595.1 uncultured Burkholderiales bacterium
GTGCGGCGAGGATGTTGATCTGGCGCGGGGTGTTGTTGACGTGGTCGTCGCCACGAATCACGTGGGTAATACCCATATCCCAATCGTCGACCACCACGCAGAAGTTGTAGGTCGGCGTGCCGTCGCCGCGAGCAATGATCAGGTCGTCCAGCTCGTCGTTACTGATTTCGATGCGGCCTTTTACCTGATCGTCCCACGCCACCACACCGCCAATCGGGTTGCGGAAACGCACCACCGGCTGGATTCCGGCCGGCACCGGAGGCAAGGTCTTGCCGTCTTCCGGGCGCCAGCGACGGTCGTAACGCGGTTTTTCGCCACGCTCTTCCATTTCCGCACGCATCGCGTCCAGCTCCTCCTTGCTGGTGTAGCAGTAATACGCCTGGCCGCTGGCCAGCATCTGCTGGATCACGGCCTTGTAGCGATCCATACGCTGCATCTGGTAGAACGGGCCTTCGTCGTAATCCAGCCCTACCCAGTGCATGCCATCGAGAATCGCCTGTACCGACTCGGGTGTCGAGCGTTCCAGATCGGTGTCTTCGATGCGCAGGATGAACGTGCCGCCGTGTTTGCGGGCATAAGCCCAGGAGAACAAGGCAGTACGCACGCCACCAATGTGCAGATAGCCGGTCGGGCTGGGGGCAAAACGGGTACGGACGGTCATGAGGCGGAAGTTCCGGAAAAAACGCGTATTTTAACTGAAAGCTGCAGCGAAACCGAAGCCGATCATGCCTGCGTGGCAGTCAGCAACTGGCCGTCGCTCATTGTTACCACCCGGTCGGCGCGGGCGGCCAGTTCCGGGTCATGGGTAACAATCAGCAAGGCAGTGCCTAAGTTCGCCTGCAACGCCAGCATCAGGCCGAATACTTCGTGTGCGGTATGGCGATCCAGATTGCCGGTCGGCTCGTCAGCCAGCACACACGCCGGATTGGTCACCAGCGCACGGGCAATCGCCGCACGCTGGCGCTCGCCGCCGGAAAGTTCGCCGGGTTTGTGCTGCAGCCGGTGGCCAAGGCCGACTTTTTCCAGCATCGCCGCGGCCGCTGCATGGGCGGTTGTTTTATCCTGGCGCGCAATCAGCAACGGCATCGCGACATTTTCCAGCGCGGTAAATTCCGGCAACAGGTGGTGAAACTGGTAAACAAAACCGAGTTTGCGATTACGCAGCTCGCCGCGACGTTTTTCATCCAGCCCGGCCAGGTCGTCGCCGAGCAATTGCACCGAGCCGCTGCTGGGTTTATCCAGCCCGCCCAGAACCTGCAACAAGGTACTTTTGCCCGAGCCGGAAGCCCCGACGATGGCGACGGTTTCTCCGCGCTGTACGTCGAAATCGATGCCGCGCAACACGTCCACCGTCAGCTTGCCCTGCTCGAAACGCTTGGTAATGCCACGCGCAGACAAAATCACTTCACTCATAACGCAGCGCCTCCGCCGGATTGATCCTGGCTGCACGCCAGCTTGGATACAGTGTCGCCAGCAGGCTCAACACGAGCGACACGATGCCTATGCTGCTGACATCCGCCCACTGCAGGTCGGACGGCAGCTGGGTGATCATGTACACCTCGCCCGACAGGATATGTGTACCAATCAGGCGCTCGATTGCCGGCACGATCACATCGATGTTCAGGGCAACAACAATGCCGCTGGTCACGCCCAGTGCCGTGCCGACAAAACCGACCAGTGCGCCCTGAACCATGAAGATTTTCATGATGCTGCCCGGCGATGCACCGAGTGTACGCAGGATCGCGATATCGGCCTGCTTGTCCGTTACCGTCATCACCAGCGTGGAGACCAGGTTGAATGCCGCCACGGCGATGATCAGCGTCAGGATGATGAACATCATGCGTTTCTCGATCTGCACCGCGCGGAAATAATTGGCATGTTGCTGCGTCCAGTCGGCCACATAAGCATCGGCTTTCAGGCCGCGGATCAGCTCGTGCGTCACCTTGGGCGCCAGCATCACATCCGACAGCTTCAGTCGCAGGCCGCTGACGTCGTCACCGAGGCGGAACAGCCGCTGCGCATCGTTCATCTGGATCAGCGCCAGCCCTGAATCGTATTCGTGCATATCGATACGGAACACCCCGACGACACGAAACTGCTTCAGTCGCGGCATCATGCCGGCCGGCGTCACCTGCCCCTGCGGCGTCACCAGCGTCACCTTGTCGCCCAACCCCACACCCAGATCGCGTGCCAGCACGGCACCGAGCACGATACCGAATTCGCCGGCTCGCAGATCGGTCAGTTCGCCGGCCAGCATATGGCTATGGATATCGGCTACCTTCTGCTCCTGCTCCGGCAGGATGCCGCGAATCAGCACACCCTTTACATTGGAATCGAAAGTCAGCAGCCCCTGCCCCATCACATATGGCGCACTGGCACGTACATCGGCAAATTGCGGCAACTGCGCCGCCACAGCCTGCCAGTTGACCAGCTTCTCGTTCGGGCCGCTGATCTGGATATGCGAGGCAACGCCGAGAATGCGGGCGCGGATCTCTTTCTGGAAGCCGTTCATCACCGACAACACCACAATCAGCGCCATCACGCCCAAAGCAATGCCGATCATCGAGGCCAGCGAGATGAAGGAAATGAAATGATTGCGCCGTTTGGCGCGGGTGTATCGCAACCCGACCAACAACTCGAATGGCTGCACGGGAATGACCGGAAATGGAAAGCCGGGAGTTTGCCACAGCTTGCGCGCCTGGGCGCTATTGATATCGGTTCGGAGATTGTATTTCCCCGATTATTGCAATCAACCGGCGTTGCAGCCAGCTGACGCAACCTGCCATTGGGTGCTTGCCGCAGATTGGCAAGCCACGAAATACGTCCGACAGGCTGCTAGCCATGCAAGGCGCTGCGCGCCGGGAGCCTAGCGTTTGATCCCGATCAGCGCCACCCAATAAAGCACGGACAAGGCTGCAGGCCGCGTCGGTACTGGCTTGCAGGCCAGGCTACCAACCAATACCGGTGCGGCCTGCGGGAAGGTGCCGGGTCAGTCAGTATTCCACTGGCACCGGATCCAGGCTGCGCCAGAGATACCAGGTGGCAACGGTACTCCAGGGCTGCCAGCGACGGGCGATTTCGCGCATCTTCAGTTTGCTGATCGGCTGATTCTGGTTGTAGTAGCGGGCCATGGCGCGCTGCAGGCCGATGTCGTCAACCGGAAGGACGTTGGGCCGAACCATAAAGAAAATCAGGAACATTTCCGCCGTCCATTGGCCAATGCCACGGATCAGGGTCAGGCGACGAATGATTTCGGCGTCATCCTGCTGCGCCCATTCGACAGCATCGAACGGCTGATCCATCAGATGCATGGCCAGATCGCGCAGGTAGCTGACCTTGCGCATAGACAGGCCGCATTGCTGCAGCCCGGATTCCGGCACCGCCAGCAATTCGCTTGGGGTCATCAGCCCGACCCGGTCTTGCACCCGTTGCCAGATGCTGTCTGCTGCTTTCACCGACACCTGCTGGCCAACAATAGAGCGGGCCAGGGTAAAAAACGCGTCACCCCGGCTGCGCAATTGAAACCCCGGGTAATCTGCGATCAGGCTGGCAATGATGTCGTCAGCCGCAGCGAGCTCATGGCAAGCCTGCTGCCAGTATTCGGGCAAGATGGCGGGTGACATGCGTCAGTTACCCGCAACGGTCATCCGGTCGATCAGGATTGAGCCGCACTGCTTGCTGCCGCGGATCAGGATGTCATTGCCGATGGCGACCACGCCACGAAACATCTCGCGCAAATTGCCGGCAATGGTGATTTCCTCGACCGGGAAAGCGAGCACCCCGTTTTCCACCCAGAAGCCCGCTGCACCACGCGAGTAGTCGCCAGTGACCTGATTGACCCCATGACCGAGCAACTCGGTCACCAGCAAACCGGAGCCCATTTTCTGCAGCAAGGCCGTCACATCCTCCCCGGTGCTGGCCACCAGCAGATTATGACTGCCTCCGGCATTGCCGGTGCTCTGCAGACCAAGCTTGCGCGCAGAATAGCTGCCCAGCAGATAACCGTTGACCACACCTTGGCTGACCAGTTCACGGTCGCGGGTTGCCACGCCTTCAGCGTCAAACGCCGAACTGGCCAGACCACGGGCCAGGTGGGGTCGCTCGCTGATCTGCACCAGAGGCGAAAAAACCTGCTGGCCCAGTGAATCCAGCAAAAAGCTGGACTTGCGATACAGCGCACCACCACTGATGGCAGAAATGAAATGGCCAATCAGGCCTGCCGCCAGCGACGCATCAAACAATACCGGCACCTGACAGGTAGCGATCCGCCTGGCCCCCAGCCGTCGGGCCGTTCGCTCACCAGCCATCTGGCCCACCGCCTCCGCAGACAAGAGATCGTCGGCCTGGCGTGCAACGCTGTACCAGTAATCACGCTGCATTCCCCCGGCCGATTCCGCGATTACCGAGCAACTGATACTGTGACGGGACGAGGCGTAGCCGTCACAGAACCCGTTACTGTTGGCATAAATGAAATGTCCGCTCTGGGTGCTGACCGTCGCCCCCTCGGAATTACTGATGCGGGCATCGGCGCCACGGGCGGCCGCCTCACAGCGATGGGCGAGGTCGATAGCCTGCTCGACCGGCAGCGCCCACGGGTGATATAGATCAAGGTCGGGCTGCGAGCGGGCCAGCAGTGCAGCATCAGCCAGCCCAGAACAATCATCGGCAGCCGTGTAGCGGGCGATCGAGGCCGCCGCCGCCACGGTATCGCGCAGCGCCTTTGGTGAAAAATCGGATGTGCTGGCATGGCCTTTTTGCTGGCCGAAGTACACCGTCACGCCAATACCCTTGTCGCGGTTGTATTCAATGGTTTCCACCGATCCCAGCCTGACCGTCACGCTCTGGCCGTAACCCTCACTGACATCGACATCGCAGGCGCTGGCACCCAGTGCAGCAGCGTGGGACAGCGCAGCCTGCGCCAGAGCGGCCAGATCGGCACGGGAACAGGCAAACTGGCCATTGGCTTGGGAAGATTGGATATGCATGGGCTCGGACGGGTGGTTGGATTGGATGGGTCGCACTGACCAGCCGGATTCGATACGAAACCAGCGTTTGGATTATCATATCAAATTTACTGCGAGCAGGCCCCGCAATGCATGATGATTACCAGGCACCCAGCAAGAGTCAGATCAAGCGCGATATGGAAGAGCTGCAAGATCTTGGCGAAGAACTGGTCAAGCTCTCCAACGAACACCTGCGCAATCTCGACCTGCCGGAATATTTGCACGACGCGGTACGCGAAGCCAAGCGCCTGACGGCTTGGGGCGCCATCCGCAGGCAGAGCCAATACATCGGCAGGCTGATGCGCGAAATCGACCCGCAACCCATCCGGGAATACCTTGACCGATTGAAAGGCGTGTCCGACCAGCACTCAGCCTGGCTGCACCAGCTGGAACGCACCCGCGACCGGCTACTGGCAGACGACAAGGCCCTGCAGGAATTTATCGACCAGCACCCGCAGGTGGAAGTCCAGCAATTGCGGGCAATGATCCGCAATGCACGCAAAGAGCGTGACGAGCAAAAGCCGCCCAAACATTTCCGTGCACTGTTCCAGCTACTGAAAACGTATCTACCGGAGCCTGGCCTGCCTGGCCAGCGCAAAACCGAACCCCAGGAAAGTGAAAACGACAATGCATGAAGCCACACTGAAAATCGGCCTGGTCTCGATCAGCGACCGGGCCAGCCAGGGCGTCTATGAAGACAAAGGTATTCCTGCACTGCAGGAATGGTTCAGCATCGCGCTGGCCAGCCCCTGGCAGATGCAGACCCGGTTGATTCCCGACGAACAGACCGCCATCGAAGCCACGCTTTGCGAGCTGGTCGACGAGCAAGGCTGCCATCTGGTGCTGACCACCGGCGGCACCGGCCCGGCGCCAAGGGACGTCACACCAGAAGCCACCATCGCAGTCGCTGACCGGGTGATGCCCGGCTTTGGCGAACAAATGCGACAGATCAGTCTGGCATTTGTACCCACCGCAATCCTGTCGCGGCAGGTGGGCGTAATCCGCAAACAGGCGCTGATCCTCAACCTGCCGGGTCAGCCCAAAGCCATCAAGGAAACCCTGGAAGGGCTCAAAGGTGCCGACGGACAGACGATCATGCCCGGCATCTTTGCTGCAGTGCCCTACTGCATTGATTTGATTGGCGGCCCGTACATCGAAACCTGTCCGGACATCATCAGCGCATTCCGCCCCAAATCAGCACAGCGCAAGCCGGCCTGAATCAGCTTCCGTGGCGCTGTAGCCAGGGGCCGATGTAATCGGCAGCATGCAGCAGGATGGTCAGGTGATCGGCGCCACCGATCGCCTCCGCAACCCGATCGCGCCCCGGTGCCACCAGCAGCCGCGCCAGCTTCAACGGATCGATCAGCTCATCGTCGGCCCCAATCCACATCGCCATCGGCATCCGCACATCAGCCAGCATCTCGGCCGGCTTGACGGGAATCACAGCCTGGGCCATGTTGACCGTGTAACCGCCGAGCAATTTCGAATCTGCAAGCATCATCCTGACCGGAAAGGCAAAACTCACCGCCGGTGAATTGCCCAGTACTTTTCCGGCAGTCAGCGTGTTGACCAACAAACGTCCAGACTGCACGCTGGCGAACGGCTGGCTGCCTGCTCGCTGGGTAGCTGCTGACGGCCCCAGATCAGGCGACAGCAGCACCACGCCGTCCACAGCCTCATGTTTCGGATAAGCCATGTAATTCAACGCCAGGCCCGCACCGGCCGAATGCCCGCCGATAAACAGCGGCAGATCAGGATAGCGCTCCTGGGCCAGCGCAATCACACTGCTGACATCCTCCCAGACGGCCGAAGCCGACGGCGCATGGCCTCGCGGACCATCCGATTCACCGTGGCCACGAAGATCAGGAGTGTAAACCGCCACGTCGAACCGGTCGGCCAGTTCGCGAGCCAAGTGCGGGTAGCCAGCAGCACTATGCATTCCTGCGCCATGAAAGAAAACCAGCACCGCTTTGGGATTGGCAGGCAGGTAGCTGCGCAACGCCAGCCGCGTACCATCGGCAGCTGTCAGCGACTCGACCGGCGCAGCCCCACGCGAGCCGATCTGCTGCAACGCAGCAAACGACCCCGTCGTGGCCCCATCGGCGGCCACAGCCTGTACCGGACCCAACGCCACCCCAGCCAACAGCAACGCGGCAAGTGATTGACGGCAAATAAAAGACATATCGACCCCTTTACTGAATATTTGCTCTATTCTGCATCAATGACATATGCATTTCCAGAAAAACCTGCAACCAGCGCTACAATGGATTCATCAACATCGGGCAGAGCAGCCGCGGCAACCATGTGCAAGCACGGATCGACACAGCCACCCCGTCAGCCAGCATGCCGTTTTTCATCTTCAACACTCAATCAAACGATAAGGAGCAGGCAGGATGATTCGCATACTGCTGGTGGACGATCAGGCCCTGGTGCGACAAGGAATCGCAGCCCTGCTAGGCATGTGCGATGATTTCGAAGTGCTGGCACAACTAGGGGATGGCAAGCAATGCCTTGCCTGGTTGGCCAACGCCAATCCACAGCCCGATCTGCTGCTGATGGACATCCGTATGCCAGAACTGGACGGGCTGGCAACACTGGCCCAGCTTCGCCAGCAAGGCTGGTCCCGTCCGGTCGTACTGATGACGACATTCGACGAACCGCTGGCCCTGTCGCAAGGTGCTCAATTAGGCGCCAACGCCTGCCTGCTCAAAGACGCCGACCTGGACACTTTCGCCGCAGTGCTGCGACGCGCCGCTGCCGGTGAAATCATTCCCGTGCCCGTTCAGCCATCTGCCTGCCTGCAGGAAACATTCACCCCACGCGAACTCGAAGTCATTCGCGAGCTTTGCGCAGGCAAACACAACAAGGAAATCGCCAGCGCCCTTAACCTCAGCGCCGGCACAGTCCGCAATTACGTATCAACCATCATGGAAAAACTCGGCGTACAGAACCGGGCACGCGCATTACTCAAGCTGCGCGACGCCGGGCTTGGCTGACAGCCAGATCGGCCGGCTGACTCAGACATCCCATTCAGAACGAATGATTTGCAGCAAGGCTTCGGTCAGCGGATCACCCTCACGCTCTGCCGGGTAAATGAAATTCAATGGCGTCGTCTTGCGTACATCGCCCCATTCGATTGCATCGCCAGCACTGATCGCCTGCAATGCCAGCTCCTCGCGCATCAGCGACATCCCGACCCCTGCCTTGACCAAGGCAAGGGTGGTGCTCTCCTGATCAAGTTCAAAAACCTTTTGCGGGGCAACATTCTTTTCGCGGAACAGTTCATTACTCAACTTGTGATAGCTGTTGAACTGGCTTATCCACACCCAAGGCAATTTGCCAACATCCTTCCAGCTCGCGCCTTCCAGCCTTTCTCGCCACGCGGTTGGCGCAACCACCCGAAAAGTCAGCTCGCGTAAGGGTACGCAGCAAACATTGACGTACGGATTGCGGCCAATGAAATACCCGGCATCCAGCTCCTTTTTGCGCACGTCATTGAGGACCACACCAGAAATGCTATGGAAAGTATGCACATCCAGTAGCGGATAACGATGATGGATAGCCACCAGCAAATCTGCCACCCGAGTCACCAGCGGATCCCCCACCGTCCCCAGCCGCACCTTGCCGGTCAGATTTCCCTGCAGACCCCGAGCCCGGTTGAGCATGCCGCGAGCACCGGCAATGATCCGCTCGGCCTCCGGCAACAACAGTTGCCCACCCTTGGTCAACAGCACCCCTCCCGCGGTTCGCTCAAACAGCGACACCCCCAACTCCTCTTCCAGCGCCTTGATTTGTGCCGTAACGGCAGGCTGCGACAGATGAAGTATTTCAGCAGCCTGAGTCAAATGACCCTGCTGCGCGACGGCGACAAAGGTACGTAACTGATAGATCTCCATAACCATCTCAAGCCGGATCGAGTTGGCCCCACTATAGACAGCCAGCCACTACATCGCCAGCCACAAGCGGCAATCAGGTAATGTTTACGGCCAAAGATACGCTGATTCATTCGGCGAACGGAATAAAACCAAGGAGCACTGTGCGCAGAGCGCTGCATGGTCACTCCACTAGGCTCTGTTGACATATCCTATGGATAGACGAGCTTTCGAGCACCGCACGGGGGCTACCGAGCCTGACAAGCGAAGCTTGCTTAGCGAATTGCCTGCCTTGGATACGCCGCAATTCGCCCGCGCAGCCAATAATTCAGCGCACCCCGAACGGCTGCTATGCGGGCTGATTGATGCGATCGGGCTCCTGACTCCACTGACTGTCGGTTTAGTGGCCTACACATTTTTTGGACGGGGCGCGATTGGAGATGAAATCGAAGAGCCGTTGGCGTGGCATCCAATGATTTGCAGTTGACAGCGTTAAGCCACAGTATGGAAATTTGCGGCGGGAGCTGGCCGGTAAACCCGACCTGCCCCCGCCCTTGCAACTCAAGAATTATTTCGTGCCATGGGTGACCAATAGCTAGCCCACTACGAGGAGCCAAACAAGGGCAGCAAAACCAAGGCCATCAGGATCGCCCAGGCAGCCCCTCCGGCAGAGATGGCGCTATAGGCCAGATCGAGCGAGTCGACATCCTCGTCGGTACCGAACATTTCCGGCATCCCGTGGTACAACAGCGCAAACGAGCCAAGCAACCCGGCCAGCGCACCGGCCACATTAACCGCCATATTCGGCCAGAACAGCGCCAGACTGGACAGCCACAGCGGAACGGCAGCTGCAGAGGCCATGACAAACCCATCCTGATAGTCAGCCTGTAAATGCCTGGATTCGGCAATCTGGCACAACACCCACGCCATAAGAGGAACCGTTACCAGTTCTGCCAGCAGAAACAGCGCTGCGACCAGATTCCAGCGATCCAGACTGACGCCCGGTGCATAATAAGCACCATTGACATGCCCGGCATACAGCACCATCGCCACCGGTAGTAGCGAGAAAGGCAACACCAGATTGAACATCAGGCTTGTCACCGACGGCCGGCTACGATGCAACTCGTCCCAGCCGTCGTGAAACGACACCATCATCTTTGAATAGGTAGAAAGCTTCATGATGTATCTCCATTGGATTGCAACAGACCTTGCGGCCAATGACTAACCTCAACGCCGAGCCCACACCCAATTCTCCGGTAACTGCCGGGCTACATTTTAGATATATCATATCATGATACAAAAACAAGTCATGCCAACCGACGGCCTCACGCATCCGCTCAGCAAATCCGACTTCGAACAACTCTCTGAATTCCGCTACCAGTTGCGCATTTTTTTACGTTTCAGCGAAGAAGCCTGCCGCGAAAACGGCCTGACGGCTTTGCAGTATCAGCTATTGCTCCATGTACAGGGATTTCCGGGGCGGAACTGGGCCACCATCGGTGAGCTGGCAGAGCGACTGCAGGCACACCACCACGGCGTAGTGGCTCTGGCAAGTCGTTGTGCAGAACTAGGTTTAATTGAGCGCAAGCCTGGCCGCCATGATCGCCGCCAGGTAGAAATCCATCTGACTGCATCGGGGCATGAACAGGTAACGAGGCTGGCGGCATTGCACCGCGATGAAATCACCCTGCTTCAGGGAAAGCTGAAGCTACCCAATCTGGAATCGGGCCGGGAGCCTGCTGGCACACCGCAACCCGAAACGGCCGCGGACAAACAAGGCAATTGATCGCCACGCTCTGGACACAAGTCAGCAACCATCTCGCTGACGCCGCGTTACGTGTTGCCAGCCGCCAGCCTGGCCAGGCGATGTCGCGAGCCGGCACGGAACGCGACAGCAGATACCCGATTCCGTGTCTTATCGCAGACCCTTGCCAAACACATAAAGGCAAAACATGGCCGTCTCTCTCACTGACGCAACAGGCCAGCCCCAGGTGCGACAGCTTGCGCGTATTCACGCCAATGGGAAACCAGTCGGTCAGCACCTTGCAACCGACCAGAGGTCACTTGCCTGAATTTTAAAAACCGCCAGCCCTATCAATCACCTACCAATCAGCTCAACCCATACCTAAAGCATAATCAGGCAGAACAAAAAATAACAATTGACATACGTCTTGCACGGAAAGATAATTTAACGGCGTTAACTTTAGTTACATGGTAACGACCGTATGATGATTGCCTTGGCTACCTCAAGCCTGTGACAGGGTGTCGTACACTTCCCGTTTTTCAGACTCTCCGTCTGATCCGCTCGCGCCCACACGGACCACCTCCCGTCTGGGCGCTTTTTTTTTCCGACGATCTGTAAAGAGGCTCTGAATTATTGGCTGCGCGGGCGAATCAAGGCCTGCCCAAGGCAGGCGATTCGGCTGCGGCCGTGGGTAGCTCTACGACTTCTTCCTTGTTGTCGGCCAGAATATCAATCGTCACGCGGCGGTTACGTGCGCGCCCGGATTCGGACAGGTTTTCTGCCACCGGCTTGGTATCGGACCGACCAATGGCGACCATGCGCCCAGGCTGGATACCGACATCAACAAACAGCCGTACCACGCTACTGGCCCGCGCTGCGGACAACTCCCAGTTGGAAGGAAAATAGATGGAATTGATCGGTAGCGGGTCGGTATGCCCCTCGACCAGAATCAGATTATCAACCTGGGCCAGCTGCGAACCAACCTGTTCCAGCGCATAGATGGATGAAGGTTGCAGTTCGGCCTGGCCGGACGAAAACAACAGGCTGGCATTGATTTCCACCGCGATGCCGCGTGGAGTTTGCGCCAGGCGAACTCCACCCTCCTTGATCAGCGGCTCCAGCACTTTCTGCAAATTGGAGGCAATGCTGCGCATCCGCATTTCTACAATCCGCCGCTTTGGATCATGCGATCGAGGTGGGGCACTGGACAACATCGCGCCCTTTTGCACCATGGCTCCCGCAGTACCAGTGATCGATGCCGTCTGCGCCTGCATCGCACCGGTTGATTCGTTCTTGAAGGCATTGATCAACGAATCGGACAACACTCGGTACTTGCCTTCGTTCACTTGGGAAATGGCATACATGACCACAAAAAATGCGAACAACAGCGTGATGAAATCGGCATACGAGACTAGCCAGCGCTCGTGATTCTCATGTTCGTCATGTCGTTTTTTACGTCGCATCGTCCACCGCCCCGCTGGCTATCCGTCCATCTATCAATCTAGCAGCCTGCCGGGCCTGCGGCCGGTCTACAGTGCCAGTGGGCGAAATATCAACGGAAGCTGCCGCCCAACCCCTGCAGAACATTGGCCATCGCTCCGGCGCCCAGACCCTTGGCCAATCGCTCGGTAAAGTTTTCCTGCTTAGTAAAATCCACCAGAACGTCAGCCTTGATCACATCACGCGCAACCGAATCGACGCTGCCATAATTATCGGCAAGCCCGAGCCGGATGCCTTGTTCGCCACTCCAGATCAGACCGGAAAAGGTCTGCTCATCCTCGCGTAGCCGTTTGCCACGCCCTGAGCGCACCACCTGGATGAATTGCTGATGAATGTCGCCCAGCATCTTTTGTGCGTGTTCGCGCTGTTCCGGATTCATGGGAGAAAACGGATCCATGAACCCCTTGTTCGCACCCGCCGTAAGCAAGCGCCGTTCTACGCCCAGCTTCTCCATTGCCCCGGTAAAACCGAAGCCATCCATCAACACGCCGATTGAGCCAATCAGGCTTGCCTTATCGACAAAGATCCGGTCTGCAGCTACAGCAGCGTAATAGCCGCCCGATGCGCAAACATCCTCGACTACGGCATACACTGGAACAGATGGGTGCTTGGCCCGCAGGCGCCGTATCTCATCGTGAATCTGCCCTGCCTGCACCGGGCTTCCTCCGGGGCTGTTGATCCGCAGGATCACCCCCTTGGTATGTTTGTCGGCAAACGCATCCCGCAGGCTCTCATTGATATTTTCGGCGCTGGCCGGCTTGCCCGATGCAATGATGCCATTCAGCTCGACAACGGCGGAATGGCGGGATCCGACGGCCAGCTTTTCCCCGTGGCCACCTCCCCCGGCAAACAGCAACACCAGAAACAGAGTCAGATAGGCAAACCCCAGTGCCTTGAAGAAAATACCCCAGTTACGGCTCTTGCGTTGCTCCTTCAAACTGGCAAACACCAGTTTTTCCAGCACATCGCGTTCCCAGTTTCCGTTTTCAGCCATCAGTCTGCTTCCTGTTCATCCAGATACACACAACCATCCCACTCGATCACCCGCAGCGGCATTAGCGAGCGCCCCTTGCAGGGCCCTCCCAGGCACAAACCGCTCTGTGGCGAATAATATGCACCATGCACCGCACACACCAGATAACTGCCCGACAGATCAAAAAATACTCCCGGCTGCCAGTCAAGCTCAACCGGGACATGGCGGCACTGGTTCAGGTAGGCCCGCACCACACCCTCGTGGCGAACAACAAAAGCGGGCAACTGCCGCCTAGACTGGCGCACCTCAAAACGAATCCCCGCCCCCGCCTCTACCAGATCGGTCGATTGGCAGATCACGCGTTTGCCAGTAACCATGCATCAAGCTCGACAAACGTCTCGACAATCCCGACCGATGGACAACGCTCCAGCTCATGCCGTGGATGAGCGCCATACGCTACACCAAACCCATCGGTTCCGGCGTTCTGCGCCAGCAACAGATCATGAGAAGTATCACCGATCATCAGCGTCCGGCGCGGCTCGCAACCAGCGAAATCAATGATCTGCTCCAGCATTGCCGGATGTGGCTTAGAGAAGGTTTCGTCTGCCGTCCGGGTGATATCGAACATATCAGCCAGACCCGCGTACTGCAGGGCACGGTCCAACCCCTTGCGGCTCTTGCCTGTGGCCACAGCCAGCCAGAACCCTTGGTCACGATAACGGGACAGCGCTTCGCTGACACCGGAGAACAGCTTGATTTCGTGATCGCAAGACAGGTAATGGTTCCGGTATCCCTCCACAACCTGCGCAATCTGCGCCGAATCAAGTCCAGCATCCAGAAATCGCATCGCATCAACCAACCCCAGGCCGATTACATGCCTGGCCTGCTCATCCGTCGGCGCCGGCCGCCCAAGCTCCGCAAATGCGAACTGGATGGCGCGTACGATAGACACCGTAGAATCCATCAGGGTGCCGTCCCAGTCAAACACCAGTAAGTCATAACGTTTCGGCATCGCGGCTCCCGCCCAGGCTGTCGACAAATCGTTGAAGCTCCTGCGGCAAGTCTGACTGCAACAACAAAGGCAACCCGGTCACCGGATGCGGCAACTCAAGTCGCCATGCATGCAGAAACATGCGCTTCAGCCCCTGCTTCTGCAAAAGCTTGTTGAGCGCAAAATCACCATATTTGTCGTCTCCGGCGATCGGAAAGCCCAAATGCTGCAAATGCACCCTGATCTGGTGAGTACGCCCGGTTTTCAATTCAGCCTCCAGCAAGCTGAACTCCGGCCAGGACTGCACCAGATTGAATACCGTATGACTCGCCTGCCCGTCAGGGCTGACAAATACCCGTCGCTCGCCATCGGCGGTCGTGACCTTTTGCAATGGAGCCTTTACCGCCTGCCGGCGGTTTTTCCAGCAGCCGGAAACCAGCGTCAGATAACGCTTGTCCGTCAGGCCGCTACGGATCGCCTCATGCATGGCCAGCAATGCTGCCCGCCTTTTAGCAAGCAGCAGAATGCCGGAAGTCTCGCGATCCAGGCGATGCACCAACTCAAGAAACTTGAACTCAGGATGCTGCAACCGCAATTGCTCGATCACCCCCCGACTGATGCCGCTTCCGCCATGAACCGCCATACCAGCCGGCTTGTCAATGACCAGCAATGCATCGTCCTCATGCAACACCCGGAATGCGACCCTCTGCCCATGAGCTGTCCGCCCCCCCTCCTCTGCAGGTTTTGCCAACCGGATCGGCGGCACCCGGATCAGATCGCCAGCCATGATCCGGTAAGTCTGGTCGACCCTCCCCTTATTGACCCTGATTTCACCACTTCGCAAAATCCGGTAAATATGGCTCTTGGGAACCCCTTTCAGTTGCCGGACCAGGAAGTTATCGATCCGCTGACCGGCAGCCTCTTCGTCAACCGTCAGCCAGCCGACGGAATCTTTGCGCACTTGGTTCATATTGCTTATACTGGTGAAGCTGCCCAATTTAGAGGCGCAGCTTGGTTTTGATCGACGCACAACGGAAAGCGGTACAACACTTGGCCGCGTGTATGTTGGAGACGGACGATCCGTTCTGAAACTTCTTTCCAGCTCTTTCTGCCAGAATCTCCAGCCAGTGCCTAGCGTATTACCCATCGCATCCGGCACTTTGCCGCGACATCGTTGTGGGGCGGTCATTTAGCGGGAACAGCAAGGCAGGAACGGACAGCACTCAAACCGGTTAAGTCACTCACCGATAAAGCAGTGATGGTAAATGATTTGCGCGCTGAAAGCACGGATGGAATACCAGCCTGACCCGATAACGCTCAGGCTGATGAAAAAAACATTGACGACTTGGACAAGACCTGCGGCAGAAATCACTGGCCAGAAAGCCCAAACTGACGGAACTCCCGATTACATCAGCCTACCGACATAAAACCTGACTGCTCTTTAGTTTTTGCCTTTCATTTCAAGGCAATCTGACACGACCGGACATTTCCGGATCGCGTCGTAATGTTTTGCGGGTTTATGCAGGGTTTGTCACGCAGACCTGATTCGCCGGCCATCCAGTCATCGCGGCATGCTCGCATGCTTCCCCCATTCGCTTCAACGCGCTCAGGTTAAGCAAAGAAAACAACCATGAAGCGCATGCTATTCAATGCAACCCAGGCCGAAGAGCTAAGGGTTGCCATCGTCGATGGGCAGAAGCTCATCGATTTCGACATCGAAACCGTTGGCAAGGAACAACGCAAAAGCAACATCTACAAAGGCATCATTACCCGCATCGAGCCAAGCCTGGAAGCGGCTTTCGTTGACTACGGAACCGATCGGCATGGCTTTTTGCCTTTCAAGGAAGTGTCCCGCGCCTATTTCCAGGGAGACCACGATGGTGGCCGCGCACGAATTCAGGACGTATTGCGCGAGGGCATGGAACTGATCGTCCAGATCGAAAAGGATGAACGTGGCAACAAGGGAGCTGCACTAACCACCTTTATCAGCTTGGCTGGCCGCTATCTGGTATTGATGCCCAACAACCCACGAGGCGGTGGAGTATCCCGCCGGATCGAAGGCGAAGACCGCAACGAGTTGCGCGAAATCATGGGCCAACTCGAAGTTCCGCAGGGCATGTCGATTATTGCCCGAACGGCTGGCATTGGCCGCACACTGGAAGAACTGCAATGGGACTTGAACTACCTGCTGCAGTTATGGCGAGCGATCGAAAGCGCCGCCGGCAGCCAGGGCGGGCCGTTCCTGATTTTCCAGGAGGGCAGCCTGGTAATCCGCGCCATTCGTGACTATTTCCAGCCCGATATCGGCGAAATCCTGATCGACACGGAATTCATCTACGATCAGGCGCGGCAATTCATGAGCCATGTCATGCCGGCCAATGTTGGCCGTGTCAAACTCTATACGGATGACGTTCCGCTGTTCTCCCGTTTCCAGATCGAACATCAGATCGAAACGGCCTATTCACGGGAAGTACCGCTCCCATCGGGTGGTGCGATTGTCATCGACCACACCGAAGCGCTGGTTTCGATCGACGTCAACTCGGCCCGGGCAACCAAGGGCTCCGACATCGAGGAAACCGCGACACGCACCAACCTGGAAGCTGCGGATGAAATTGCCCGTCAGTTGCGTCTGCGCGATCTGGGCGGGCTGATTGTCATCGACTTCATCGACATGGAAAACAACAAGAACCAGCGTGAAGTCGAGAACCGGCTGAAAGACGCACTGCATCATGACCGGGCACGGGTGCAAATCGGCAAGATATCCCGCTTTGGCCTGCTGGAACTGTCACGGCAACGATTACAGCCGAGCCTGGGCGAAACCAGTCACAGCCCCTGCCCGCGCTGTCATGGAACCGGTTTCGTGCGCGGCATTGAATCATCCGCCCTTCATATCCTGCGCATCATTCAGGAAGAAGCCATGAAGGACAATACCGGTGCCATCAACGCACAGGTACCGGTTGATGTCGCCACTTTCCTTTTGAACGAAAAGCGCTCGGAAATCTACGCGATTGAAGCCAGACTGAAGGTCAGCATCGTACTGATCCCCAATATTCATCTCGAAACACCGCACTACAAGATCGTGCGCCTGCGCCATGACGACCTGAACCAGTCAGACGAAGTGCAGCCTTCCTACAAGATGATGGAACTGCCCGCAGAGGAAAGCGACGATTACCGTCACAACCAGGAAAAACCTCGCCAACCACGCCAGGAAGCGGCAGTCAAAGGCATCACACCCGCACAGCCAGCACCTGTTGCCATCGCACCGGAAATCAAGCCGATTGAAAAGCCTACAATCATCCAGAAAATCATGGGCTGGTTCAAAGGCATCCGCTCAGAGCCGGAGCCGGAACCCATTGCACAGGTAGAGCCAGCCGAGCCGCCGCGTTCCCCGCGCCCAGCGCAGTCGCGCCCGCAGCAAGAACGCCGGCCAAGCGAGCGGCGCGAACGAAGTGATCGGACACAACAAGACCGCCGTTCGCAGGGCAAGCCCCGCATCGAAGAAGATCAATCCGGCTACCGGTCATCTCGCCAGCAAACTGACCGGAGTGAGCGTCGCGACTCGACTACCAACAACGAGGCACGCCCCCCCAGACCTCCTCGCTCGCCAGTACCCAGACTGCAGGAAGAAGACAAGCAGATCGACGACAAGCCAGCCGTGTTGACCGATAGTCGCCAAGCCAATCTGGTCGATGACAACGGCGACAATGGAGAAGGTCGTAACCGTCGTCGCCGAACCGGGCGGCGCGAACGCCGGCCGGATGTCCGTGGCGACAACGAAATTGCCACCGCTGATCAAACGCCGGGCCCGGACGCCTTGCCCGCTGCCATTGAAGGAACACCTCAACCTGCGCGTGAGCCTCGCCAGCGCCGGGAACGTGAACCAAGGCGGCCTCGTGAACAAGCAGGCGAACCAGCAGCGCAACCGGCCTCGCCGGATAATACGCCGCAGGCAACCCCGGCAGCGCCCCCCGTGGAAATCGCCCCGGCTACCGTTACCGAAACGCACGCCCAGGCACCAGTGCACGTCACAACAGCCCCCCCCCCTATCCCCGACACCGAAAGTGTCAGCTCGGTAGTGGAACGGGCAGCAGCCAAAGCGCAAGAACCAGCCAGCCCTGCAACAATACCAACTGCACCCCGGCTGGATATCGCCCCGCCCGAAGCCGTAGGTCTTCAGCAGGTTGCGACTCGCAGTAGCCAGGCGACCGAGCAACCGGAGGCCAACCAGCCGGCTGATCGGGAGCCCCCGCAAGTACGTAGACGCAATGCCTTGCGCCGGGAACCCGTTCAGGAGACAGTCGAACTGCTGCAGGTAGAAACGGCAGCTGAGGCCTCCCCCCCCCCCAATGAGGCACCTGGCAAGGCAGACGCCGAAGCAGCACGCCGCG
>CAZBWH010000064.1:0-18383 GCA_964495595.1 uncultured Burkholderiales bacterium
CAACTACACCGAATCCGCTTACCACAACCCGATCCACCTCGCCGACGCCAGCCACAGCACCGGCGACATCGCATTGATCGGAGTAGGGGATGCAGGGGGTGGCTGGATGTGAGGGGAGATCGGTGAATCTGTCTTATGGCCAGTTTGTGCTGCGTTCGAGAACCTGTCAGTTGACGCCGGTTCGCGGGGAGGATGGGGAGTTTTTGCGGGCTTTGTGGGCCAACCGGGCGTTCATGCAGGATTTTCACCGGTTGGCGCCGCCGTTGCCGGCGGCGGATGCGGAGCTGGCTGAGCGGCTGGAGCGGGAGTTTTGTGAATCCGGTGCTGTGTCGGCGGCGTTGAACTGGCTGGTGCGCACGCCGGCTGGTTTGCCGGTGGGGATGCTGACGCTGACCGGCCTGTCGCGTCAGCACCGGCGGGCAGAGGTGCTGTTGGGGGTGTTGCCGGGTGCGCCGTTCGGGACGGCTACGGCGGCGATGCTGATGCTGTTCGAGCTGTTTTTCCACGCTTTGCGCTTCAACAAGCTGTATTCATTTGTGTTTGCCGACAATGTGCATTCACTCAAGGGAACGCTGCATCTGGGATTCCAGGTGGAGGGTGAGCTGCGGCAGCATGTGTTTGATGGGGGGGGCAACCGGTTTGTGGATTTGATCCAGACGGGCTTGTTGGCCGATCAGGCGTTCAGTGCGGGTAATCGCAAGCTGGTTGAGCGTTTGCTGTTGCCGGCGGCGGCCCGGCGCCGGCGCTGATCGGTGCGTCGGCGGCGATTGGGGTCGCTGGCTGCCGGGCTCAGAGGCCGCCAAACAGTTGGCCATTGTCAAACAACGATGCTGGCTGCCAATCGGGGGTGATGAGGGGTTCCGGGGCGGGGGCGGCCTGGGCGCCGGGGGGGAGCGGGGTGTCGGTCTGGGCGGTGGTGAAGGCGCTGAAGGCGGTGCCTTCGTCGCGCCATTGGCCGAGGCTGAGGGCGTAGGCGCGTTCTTGGTCGCTAGCGGTAAACAGGTAGCCGCCGGTGCTGGTGTTGGCGAGCCGGTAGACGGCGTGGGTGTGGGTGTCGTTTTGCGGGACGTAGAAGCTGATGCCTTCGGCGCGCAGGTGTGGGTACGATTGGGCGATGCTGGCTTTTTCGGCTTCGCTGGTGGTGTAGAAGTAGCCGCCGTCGAGGGTGTTGGCGTAGCGATAAACGGGCAGGTAGCCGGTGCTGGCGGCTTTTTCGGCGTAGAACACGGTGCCTTCGAAGCGGAAGGCGGGGTAGTTGGCGCCGATGTAGGTTTTTTCTTCGGCCGATGCGGTGTACAGGTATTTGCCGTCGGTGGTGCGGGCAAAGCGGTAGACGGCGTCGTGGCTGTCCAGATAGCTCAGTTGCTGGGCGGATACGGTGTAGCTGCCGATCCGCTCGGTGGTGGCGCCACTGGCGGATGCGTCGAGATAGTAGCGCCCGCTCTGGCTGGCGGCGAAATCAAGCTGGCTGTCGGCGCCGGTGCCGCTGTCGTCGTCGCTGGCAAGAATGACGCCCTGCAGGTTGCGAATGGCGAGAGAGGGGTTGAGCAGTGTGCCGCCGTCGCTGGCGTTGCCGCGCATGGCAAAACGGTATTGGCTGCCGGCATCGAGGTCGAGTACGAACCAGTCGATGTCGCTGGTCTGGTCAAGTATGCTGCGGATGCTGCCGCCGATCGGCAGCCGGCTGGTGGAGGCGGCGCTGCTGGGAATGTCGGTTTCCTGGCGCTGGGTGGCGCTCAGGGTGTAGTTGCCGGTGCCGCTCTGGGTGGCGCTGCTGGCGTCCAGGTAATAGGTGCCGCTGTGGTTGGGCACGTAGTCGAGCTGGCTGTCTGGGCTGGTGCCGTTGTTGTCGTTGCTGGCCAGTGGCTGGCCGCTGGCGTCGCGCAGGGTGAGTAGCGGATCGGCCAGGGCGCTGCTGCTGCCGGACGGGCTTTGTAGGGTAAAACGGTAGCTGTTGCCGGCGGTGAGCGGGATGGCTAGCCAGTCGCTGTCGCCTGCGGTGTTAATGCTGCCGCTGCTGCTGCCGCCGGCTAGCAATTGGCCGGCGGTGCTGCTGCTGGCGGGGTAGTCGTCGGTTTGTGTCAGGCTGATGCTGTAGCTGCCGAGCAGGTTGTTGGCCGAGCTGGCGTCAAGAAAATATTTGCCGCTGCTGGTGGGCTGGTAGGTCAGTTCGCTGTTGGTGCTGTCGCTGGTGTTGTCGTTGCTGGTGAGCAAGGTGCCGCCGGCGTTGCGCAGGATCAGCAGGGGGTCGGCCAGGGTGCCTTGGCCGCTGGCGCTGCCTTGCAGGCGGATGAGGTAGCTGGCGCCTTGGGTGAGGGTGACGGCAAACCAGTCGTGATCGGCGGCTAGGTCGATGCTGGCGCTGAGGGTGGCGCCCACGGTCAGGCTGCCGGTGGTGTTGATGTCGGCGGTGTAGTCGTCGTTTACGGTGGCGCTGCTGTTGAGGGTGAGGCTGGTGTCGGCAAACTGGGCGGTTTCGATCGATGTCAGTTGATCCTGTTCGCCGGTGGCTTTGTGGGTGAGGGTGAATTCGGTGCTTGAGCGCTGGCTGATGGCGTAGTCGATTCGCTTGCCGGGGTAGATTGCGGTGTCGTGACCTTCGCCGCCATTCAGGGTGTCGTTGCCCGCTCCTCCGGTAAGCTGGTTGTTGGCGCTGTTGCCGGTTAGGGTGTCGTTGCCGCTGCCGCCGATGGCGTTTTCGATGACGGCGCGGGTGGCCAGGCCGATGTTTTCCTGCAGCCCCAGCGAGCTGTAATGGCCGCCGCGCAGGTCGAGGGTGATGCTGTCGCTGAATGCGCTGCCGTCAAGGGTGTCGGTGCCAGCGGCGTCCCAGATGCTCATGACTTTGATGCCGGTCGGGCTGAAGGTGTAGCGGTCGTTGCCGGTGGCGGTGTTCTGGTTGATGCCGTAGATTGCCTGGATGGCGTCGATATCCAGCACCATCGGGGTTTGTGCCCAGTAGCGTTCATTGCCTGAGGTGTGCGGGCTGTAATCGGTGTATGACATCAGGGTGTAATGCCGGTCGTCCTGACTGGGGGGCAGGGTGATCCCGTCTTCAAACGGATGTTTCAGCCCCAGCGCATGGCCGATTTCATGCAGCAGGGCGGTGTAGTCGTAATTTTCTGCGCCATCGGCTTGAAAACTGCTGTTTTCGTAGTCAGGGTCGATCCAGATGTCGCCGGCGTTGGGGTAATACGGCCAGGGGTAGTTGCCGTAACCCCAGGCCGAATCGCCGGTATTGGTGCCGACGGCGGTACTGAACGCGACCCGGATGTCGCCTACCTGGCTGCTGGTTTCGGTGATTTCAACCAGCCGCACCGAGGTCAGCGCCCCCCAGGCGCCAAATGCCTTCTGCGCGGCAGCGCGCTGGCTGGCGTTCAACGCGGACCAGCTATCCCATTCATTGGCGTCAGAGCCGTCGCCGTCGTAATCGTCGCCGGAGGCATACCAAGCCGTACCGGTTGCCGACCAGCCGGGCAGGCTGTAACTGATCGACTGGCCCGACCATTTGTAATGGTCAGGATTGGTCAATGCTTCAATGGTGGCATTGCTGCTACTGAATGTGATTACCGGGTTGTTGATGTCGGTCGGTCGGGCCATGAGGTAAATCATCCGTAAGTAGGTCATTGGCTGGTTGATCAGCGCTGAATGAGTGGCTACGCGGGTAAATGGCTGCGCATCGAGGGCTTCATCAGCACTTCCCTGGCTGTGTAGCATAACAAGGGTCGATCGGCCTGTGTGGCCGAAATGCCGGGTTTGTCCGGTGGCCTGATTTATTGGTTTACAATCGGACTCCTGTTTTCTCAATTACCGGATATTTGTCATGTTGATGGTCGTTTCCCCTGCCAAAACGCTGGATTACGCTACCCCGGCTGTCACAGACCATTGCAGCCGGCCGGCGTTTCTAGAGCATTCTGCGGTGTTGATCGGGCTGTTGCGGCAGATGAGCCCGCAACAGTTGGCGGGATTGATGGGCATCAGCGATGCGCTGGCGGTGCTGAACGTGGGTAGATATCAGCAATGGCGGGCCGATGACGACAAGGCACTGGGCAAGCAGGCGGTGCTGGCGTTCATGGGAGATGTCTATGAGGGGCTGGATGCTGCATGTTTCAGCCAGGATGACTTTGACTATGCGCAACAGCACTTGCGCATTCTGTCCGGCTTGTACGGGGTATTGCGGCCGCTGGACTGGATGCAGCCTTACCGGCTGGAAATGGGTACCCGGCTGGTCAATCCGCGTGGCAAGGATTTGTACGCGTTCTGGGGTGATCTCATTACCGATGCGCTGAATGCGGTGCTGTCAGGGCAGGATTCTCCGCTGTTGCTGAATCTGGCGTCGGAAGAATATTTCAAGGCTGTGCGGCCGAAGCGGCTGCTGGCGCCGCAAATTGATTGTGTATTTCAGGATCGCAAAGGGAGTGGCCCGTACAAGACCGTCAGTTTTCATGCCAAGCGGGCGCGTGGGCTGATGGCGCGGTTTGTGATCCAGAACCGGATCGATCAGCCAGACGGGCTGAAGGGTTTTGATCTGGAAGGTTACCGTTTCGAGCCCGCCGCATCGGAAGGCAACCGCTTGCTGTTTCGTCGCGATCATCCAGAGGACTGAACGATGCGGGTGCTGTTGCAGCGGGTGGCTGAAGCGGCCGTTAGCGTCGAGGGGGACGTTGTCGGTCGGATTGACGCCGGATTGCTGGTGCTGGTCGGTATCGGGGCGGATGACACGCGGGACGACATCGACTGGCTGTGCCGCAAGATCGTGGCGCTACGCGTGTTCAATGACGCCAACGGGCAGATGAACCGTTCGGTGTTGGAGGCGGGTGGCGAGATTCTGGCCGTGAGCCAGTTCACCCTGCATGCCAGCTGTCGCAAGGGCAACCGGCCCAGCTACAGCCGGGCGGCGCGCCCGGAACAGGCCGAGCCGATGTATCTGGATTTCGTTCAGGTGCTGGCACTGGCTCTGGGCAAGCCAGTTGCGCGGGGGCAATTCGGGGCCGACATGCAGGTATCGCTTGTAAACGATGGCCCGGTCACTATCTGGCTTGATTCGAAAGATCCGCAGTAGCGGCTGGTGACGCCGGTCGGTTGCGCGGGTCAGGTTCAGTTGGTGAAGTGATGTGGCTGCATCGCCGGAATGTAGGCGTTGCTGCGGTAGGAGGCCGAGGCCAATCCGAGTGCTGAGCGGAAAGTGACGGTGGTCAGAGGGCCGCTGTCTTCGATCGAGATGACTTCCAGCCAGAAATCGCGGCCGTTGCGGTGATCGTTTACCCGGTCGCCGGGCATGAGTTGATGAACTTTCAATCTGTCTTTCGTGTGGTTGAATCAAGTAGTTGAATCAAAAGGATGAAGCAGTGTGGCCGCATTGCGGTCACGCTGCGGGGTCAGTGGCTGCGCGGGGCAAGGTGGCGGAACGTGATCCGGCCTTTGCTCAGGTCGTAGGGCGACATTTCGACGGTGACACGGTCACCCATCAGTACCTTGATCCGGTGCATTTTCATTTTGCCCGATCCGTAGGCGAGGATTTCGACGCCGTTGCCCAGCTTTACGCGGTAACGTGACTCGGGCAGTACGTCGGTGACGACGCCTTCAAATTCGATGGTTTCTTCTTTTGCCATGATAAATGGGCTCCTGTTAGGGCGGTTCCGGGTTGAAAAAGGGCGGATTTTATCCGGTTTGCAACGCCGAAACGGGGTCGAGAATCGCGACTCGCGGTCGCGAAGTTTGCTGGCGGGCTGCCAGGGCAGCGGTTGCGAGCGTTTGGATTGACGGGCTTGTCGCAAGGGCAGGCCGGTGAATCGGGACTCAGAATTCTGGCGGGGAATGGAAAATCCATGACTACTATACAGCTTTCGGGCCGATCCTGCAGATTTACCTGTGGCTTGCAATGGGAAAAGAAAGCCCGCACAATCGGATTGTGCAGTGCAGCAATTGGCCGTTGGCGGGCTGGCTGCTACAGTGAAATACCGGCAGGAGCCATTGAGCTTCCTGCGGTTTCCTGGATGATCCGATCGTGTTGTTGTAGTGGTTTTGCCGTGATTCCGTGTTCTATTTCACTTTTAGGAGATGACGATGGCACAGTTTGATTCTTTTCGCAAAATCCGCACCGTTGGCGACCTGAAACAGGTTCTGGCGGCCTTTCCAGACGATGTAGAAGTGCAGATCAACTTTACTACCATGCATGGCGACATTACCTTTTCCGGCCAGATTGATGCCGAAGCCGTTGTGCATCAGCAGGCCGACAGCAGTGGCGAAAAATTCGTGGTGATCGATGTGACACAGACGTTCGGTGACAAGTTCCGCGAATTCAGCCTGATGTAAGCAGCATGATTGTCAGCCGCACCGGGGCGCCGAGCTTGGCGCCCTTTGTTTTTTGTTGATCAGCTACCCAGCCCGCTGACCTGCCGCGCCAGGTATTGTGCGTAGTTGTCGGTCATGCCGCCGATGAAGTCCAGCACCCGCATGTAGGCCTGGTAGTGGCTCCAGTTGCGCTGCGGTACGCTGTATTCCATCAGGTCGAGGATGCGCTTGCTGCGGAACGACTGGCGTTCGCTGGTGATCAGCTGGTGTACCGCGTTGAGAAAAGCGTCGAGCAGTACGTCGAGCGTGCTGTGGGCGCCGACTTCGACTTCGACCTTGCGCCGGTCGTTGAAAATCTGTTCCCGCGCCAGGGTTTTGGCGCTGACAATGCTGTCGACGATGTGGCTCGGGCAGGTGCGCAGGATGTCGCCGCTGAGTTGTCCGGCCAGCAGGTCATCGTGTTGCGCGACAAAGGCATCGGCTACGGCGTTGACGGCTTTCTGGATTGCCTTGCCGCGCAGCAGCGAAATCTTGCGCCGCACGGTGGGCGCCTCGGCGAGTTCTTCGCGCAACAATGGGGAGTCGCCCGCGAGGGTAAGGAAAATCGGCTCTACCTGCAGGTATTTCAGCAGGCCGATTTCGATGCCGTCTTCCAGGTCCAGCACTGCGTAACAAATGTCGTCGGCGGCCTCCATCAGGTACGACAGCGGGTGGCGCGCCCATTTGCCCGGTGCCAGCTGCGGCAATCCGAGTTCGTCGGCAATGCGCTGCAGATGCTGTTTTTCCGCCTGATAGCAGGCAAATTTTTCTTTCTCGCCGGCGTGTTCCACTGTCCAAGGGTATTTCAGCAAGGCGCCGAGGGTGGAGTAGGTGAGCCGCAGGCCGCCGTTGTAGCGATGGTTTTCCAGCTGGGTGATGACACGGAATCCTTGGGCATTGCCTTCGAATGTTTGCAGGTCGAGTTGCTGCAGTTCGGTCAGCGGTTGCAGCAGGTAGGCGTGCTGCGGTTGGCGGAACCAGTCGCGGATTGCGTATTCACCGGCGTGGCCGAACGGCGGATTGCCGATGTCGTGCGCCAGGCAGGCGGCCTGGACAATCGCGCCGATATCGGCCGGGCTGACGTGAGCCGGAAGTTTCGCCGCGATGCGTTCGCCGACCATGTGGCCAAGGCTGCGGCCGACGCTGCCGACTTCGATGCTGTGCGTCAGCCGGGTGTGCACGTGGTCGTTTTCCGACATCGGATGCACCTGGGTCTTGCGCCCCAGCCGGCGGAAGGCGCTGGAGAACACGATCCGGTCGTGGTCCTTGTGGAAATCGGTGCGGCCCAGTTCGTGGATCGCCGGGTGCGGGTTGCACAGCCGGTTGGCTGACAGCAATGCGTGCCAGTTCATGAGGGGGCCCTGTGCGGTGGAGTGGGGCGATTGCAGCAGAAACGCCGCAGGCAGGCAAGCGGGGGAGGGCTACTGGCCGGTGCTGGCCGGCCAGTAGCGGGGGCTTACTGGG
Organism: uncultured Burkholderiales bacterium; assembly: GCA_964495595.1. GTDB lineage: Bacteria > Pseudomonadota > Gammaproteobacteria > Burkholderiales > SCOH01 > CALMFQ01. The sequence continues at coordinate 7,798 of CAZBWH010000064.1, forward strand.
CTACGATCGGAACGATCAGGACTTCTACCCGGCGGTTGAGCGCCCGGCCGGATTCGGTCTTGTTGTCGCCGCGCGGTTGGGTTTCGCCCCGGCCGTAGGCGCTCAGGCGTTGCTCGGCCACGCTGCGGGTGAGCAGGTATTCGACGACCGACTGCGCCCGACGTTCGGACAGGGTCTGGTTGGCCGCGTCGGAGCCGATGGCATCGGTGTGGCCGACGATGGTCAGTTCGGTCTTGCCGTAGGTGTTGAGTACTTTGGCAATCTTGTCCAGCACCGAGAAGAAGCCCGGTTTCAGCGCGTAGCTGTTGGTGTCGAAGGCGGTGGCGCTGGTCATGGTGACCAGCAGGCTGTTGTCGGCATTTTTGATGATGGTGATGCTGCCGTTGGCGACTTCGGGTGCCAACACTTTTTCCAGGTCTTTCTGCTGGGTGTCCATGTAATGGCCGACTGCGCCGCCTGCCAGGCCGCCGCCCACTGCGCCGATCAGTGCGCCCTTGCCACGATTCTTGTGGTTGATTGCCGCGCCGGCAATTGCGCCGCCCAGTACGCCGATCATGGCGCCGGTTTCAGCGTTGGTGTAGGGGCGCGAACGGCCGTATTCGTCAGTGGCGCAGCCGGCCACGCCGAGGGTGCCGATCAGCGCGGCGCAGACGAGGGTGTGCTTTTTCATGTTGGATTTCCTTGATCGGTGCAGCCAAAAAGGGCGAGTTTAGCCGCCGGCCTGCAGCGCTGCAACTTGCGCTACCATCGCCGCTTTGCTTCGGAGTTGTGTTTGCCATGCCTGTCGCTGCTGCCGTGCCTTCCTTTGCTGCCGAGCTGCGGGCGATCCTGCGGCTGGCCGGGCCGATGATCGTGGCACAACTGGCGCAGACCGGGATTGCGCTGGTCGATACGGTGATGGCGGGGCGGCTGTCGGCGGCTGATCTGGCTGCGGTGTCGCTGGGGTCGAGTATCTGGCTGACAGTGTTTCTGAGCTTTGCCGGGGTGCTGATGGCGCTGGCGCCGCTGGTGTCGCAGGCACTGGGCGCAGGCCGTCAGGCCGATATCGGCCCGCTGGTGCGGCAGGGGGTGTGGCTGGGGCTGGTGCTGGGCGGGCTGACATTCTGGCTGGTGCGCCACGCCGGGCCGGTGCTGCTGTGGGTGGATGCGGCGCCAGAGGTGGCGCTGAAAACACAACAGTTTCTCGCGGCCTTGTCGTGGGGGATGCCGGCGGTGATGGTGTACCGGGTGTTTTACCCGTTTGCGTCGGCGATGGGCAAAACCCGGCCGATCATGTGGGTGACGCTGGCGTCGTTGCTGCTGGCGATTCCGCTTAACTATCTGCTGATCTACGGCAAGCTGGGTCTGCCGCAAATGGGGGCCGAGGGATGTGGCTGGGCGACGGCGATCTGTTGCTGGTTCAACGGCCTGGCGCTGGGTGGCTATTGCGCGCTGAACGGGTTTTTCCGCCCGTTTGACCTGTGGCGCTGGTGCGGGCCGCAGTGGCGGGTGCAATGGCGATTGCTGCGGCTGGGAATGCCGATTGGGCTGGCGTATCTGGTCGAGATCAGCGCGTTCACCGTGGTGGCGCTGCTGTTGGCGCGGTTTGGCGCGACGGTGGTGGCGGCGCACCAGATCACGCTGAATCTGTCGGCGATCCTGTACATGGTGCCGCAAAGTTTGTCGGTGGCGCTGACCGTGCGGGTCGGGCTGGCAGTGGGGGCGGGTGACGAGCCGGCTGCGGCGCGTACCTGTCGCACCGGACTGACGCTGGCGCTGGGCTTTGCCGCCTGTTCGGCCATTGGCATCTGGCTGACGGCTCCCTGGCTGGCCGCCTGCTACAGCAACGATCCGCAGGTGATCGCGCTGGCAGCGGGGCTGCTGCTGTTTGCCGCGGTCTACCAGATGCCCGACGCCGCGCAGGTGTGTGCGGCCGGGGCGCTGCGCGGCTACCGGATCACTACCTTGCCGATGCTGATTCTGGTGCTGGCGTTCTGGGGGGTAGCGGTGCCGTTGGGCTACCAGGCTGGCCTGCACGGTCTGCCAGGCTGGCAGCACGGTCAGCCGCTGGCCGCTGCTGGCTTCTGGGGGGCGCTGGTGCTGAGCCTGTTTCTGGCCGCTGCCTGTCTGCTGCTGTATCTGAGCCATGTGGTGCGGCTGCGCCAGCATCGGCCTGCAAGCCGCGCCCCTATTGGCGTCTAGCCTGGCTGCAGGCCAATCCCAGAGCGGCCTGCAGCCCATGCCTTGTTGTTGTCAGCTCGACGTTGGCCAGCCTGCCTGAGCTTGGCTGCGGCAGGCTGGCTTCGCGTCACCGTTGGCCTGAAAAAGGAATACAATCCCCGCCCAGCCGATTTTTCGCCGTCTTCCATGCTCGACAAACTCAACCCCCCGCAACGCGAAGCCGCCAAATATCTCGATGGCCCGCTACTGGTGCTGGCCGGCGCCGGCAGTGGCAAAACGCGGGTGATTACCGCCAAGATTGCCTACCTGATCCAGCAATGCGGCATGGATGCGCGCAATATCGCCGCGATCACCTTTACCAACAAGGCGGCGCGCGAAATGCAGGAGCGGGTGGAACATCTGGTCGAAGGCAAGGCAGCACGCGGCTTGACGGTGAGCACCTTCCACTCGCTGGGGGTGCAAATCCTGCGGCAAGAGAGCACGCATCTGGGCTACAAGCCGCAGTTTTCGGTGCTGGATTCGGCCGACAGCTTCAAGATTGTTTCCGACATCATCAAAAGCACCGACAAGGCCGAAATTCGCCGCATCCAGAGCGTGATTTCGCGCTGGAAAAACGACTTTGTCACCCCCGATCAATCGCTGCACCTGGCCAGCCACGAAGGCGATCTGGCCGCCGCCAAGGTCTATCGCGTCTATCAAGACACGCTGTTCGCCTATCAGGCGATGGATTTCGACGACCTGATCCGCCTGCCGGTCGAGCTGTTCCAGAAAAACGCCGCAGTGCTGGAAAAATGGCAGAACAAGCTGCGCTACCTGCTGCTGGACGAATACCAGGACACCAACACCTGCCAGTATCAACTGGTAAAGCTGCTCACCGGCAGCAAGGGCATGTTCACCGCAGTGGGCGACGACGATCAGTCGATCTACGCCTGGCGCGGCGCGAATATGGAAAACCTGCGGCTGCTGCAGGAGGATTTCCCCAGGCTGAAAGTAATCAAGCTGGAGCAGAACTACCGCTCGGTATCACGCATCCTGCGCGCCGCCAACTCGGTGATCAGCAACAACCCCAAACTGTTTGAAAAACAATTGTGGAGCGACCTCGGCGTTGGCGATCCGATCCAGATCGTTGCCTGCAAGGATGATGAGCACGAAGCCGAAAGCGTGGTGATGCGGCTGCAGGCGCACAAGTTCGAAAACCGCACCACCTTCGCCGACTACGCCATCCTCTATCGCGGCAACCATCAGGCGCGGGTGATGGAGCAACAACTGCGCAACCACAAAATCCCTTACGTGATGAGCGGCGGCCAATCGTTTTTCGACAAGGCGGAAATCAAGGATCTGATCAGCTACCTGCGGCTGGTAGCCAACGAAGACGACGACCCGGCCTTCATCCGCGCCATCACCACCCCCAAACGCGGCGTCGGCAACACCACGCTGGAAAAACTCGGCACCTACTCCGCCGAGCGCCACATCTCGCTGTTCGCCGCCGCATTCGAAACCGGGCTGGAAATGCAGCTGCAAGCCAAGCAGCTGGAACCGCTGCACGCCTTCTGCAAATTCATCCACCACCTGCAATACCGCGCCACCCGCGAACCGGCAGCGCAACTGATGCAAGACCTGCTCAAGGCCATCGACTACGAAACCTGGCTCTACGACAGCGAAGAAACCCGCGCAGCCGAAAGCAAATGGAAAAACGTGCTCGACTTCGTCGGCTGGATCAGCAAAAAAGGCGAAGAAGACGGCAAAAACCTGATCGAACTGACGCAAACCATCGCCCTCATCAACATGCTGCAAAGCAAGGACGACAGCGAAATCGACGCCGTCAAAATGTCCACCCTGCACGCCAGCAAAGGGCTGGAATACGGCCACGTATTCCTGGTCGGCTGCGAAGAAGGCATCCTCCCCCACCGCGAATCGATCGACAACGACATGGTCGAAGAAGAACGCCGCCTGATGTACGTCGGCATCACCCGCGCCCAGCGCAGCCTCACCATCAGCTACGCCAGCAAACGCAAACGCGCCGGCGAATGGACGGTATGCGAACCGTCGCGGTTTTTGGCTGAGCTGCCGGCGGATGATATTCGCCACAGCGGCAAAACAACGGAAAAGCCGCAGGTGACACGAGAGGAGGGGGCAGCGAAGTTGGCGAATTTACGGGCGATGTTGAATAAGGGGAAGGCGGGGGAGTGATGTGTTGATGATATGCAAGGCCGTAAGACGCATTCCGTAAGGTGCAATCGAAGCGAAGCGCATTGCACCGCATGGACAGCCTCACCGCGACGTTTGACATCCGATAGGGGGCGGAAAGCCAAGGGTGGGCAACCTGTTGCCCACGCGAAATCATTTCGCCCGAATCGGTGGGCAATACTTGCCCACCCTACCCACTGTCTGTAAAGAAACCCGACAAAAAAGCCAAGGATGGGCAATACTTGCCCATCCAACATCTCCTGTCGCACGACTCGAGGTCAGGGCTTTTTATTATCAATGACTTAAAGTGACGCAAGGCGCATTCCACAGGAGAGTGACCATGAGCGATATCCAGATCCGCTTTGACAACGGCGCGGCCTACGAAGAGTACATGGGGCAATGGAGCCAGCTGGCAGGCGAGTGCTTTCTTGACTGGTTGGCCCCGGCCAATGCTGCACGCTGGCTGGATGTAGGCTGTGGCAACGGCGCATTTACCGAGCGGGTGGCGGCGCGGTGTGCGCCGGCTGTGGTGCATGGTATTGATTGTTCGGCTGAGCAGTTGGCCTTTGCGCGGCAACGCCCGGCGCTGGCGACGGCCCGGTTGCAAACCGGCGATGCAATGGCGCTGCCATATGCGGATGGCACGTTTGATTATGCGGTGATGCCGCTGGTGATTTTCTTTGTACCCGAGCCGGCCCAAGGGGTGGCAGAGATGAAGCGGGTGCTGGTGCCGGGCGGCGTGGCTGCAGCGTATGCGTGGGATCTGTACGGCGGGGGCTTTCCGTACCACTCGCTGCGGCTGGCGGTCAACGCGCTTGGCTACCCGGTGCCGGCACCACCCAGCCCGGAGGCTTCGCGCCAGGACGTGCTGCAGTCCTTGTGGCAGGCAGCCGGGCTGACTGAGGTGCAGACCACGCTGATCGAGGTGGAGCGCAGTTTTGCCAGCTTTGCCGACTACTGGCGCATTGTGCAGGGTGGGCCCAGCATGGGCGCCACGCTGGCCAGCATGACTCCGGCCGATGTCGAGCGCTTGCAGGCGCAACTGCGTGCCAGCCTGCCGGTCGCGGCTGATGGCAGCATTACCTGCCACGCCCGTGCCCACGCAATCCAGGGCCGGGTGCCGGGCTGATCTGCGGCGGCCCGGCGTGCCCGGACTCGCCCGTACGGGCATGACTGGCGGCGGTTTGCGGTATGCTTGTCGCTTTTGTGCGGGAGGAATGCGGTGCCCACTACCATTCAGATGGTCGGTGCTGCCTTGTTTGCAGTGGCGATTTTGCATACGTTCGCGACCAAGTATTTCGAACACCTGGCGCATCGGCAGCCGGCACACGCCGGGGTGTGGCATTTGCTGGGCGAGGTCGAGGTGGTGTTCGGTTTCTGGGCGATGGTGTTGGTGGTGAGCATGTTTGCGATCGATGGCCCGACGGCGGCAACCGGCTATATTGATTCACGCAATTTTACCGAACCGATGTTCGTGTTTGCCATCATGGTGATTGCCGGTACCAGACCGATCCTGCAGGCCGCGAAACAACTGGTGGACGGGCTTTCGCGGCTGATACCGCTGCCTGGCAGCATGGGATTCTTCTTTACCGTGCTGACGCTGGTGCCGTTGCTGGGGTCATTCATCACCGAACCGGCAGCGATGACGCTGGGGGCTCTGATTCTGGCTGAACGGGTATTTGCCCGCGGGGTGTCGCTGCGCTTGAAATACCTGACGCTGGGCGTGTTGTTCGTGAACATTTCCATTGGCGGAACCCTGACGCCTTTTGCAGCGCCGCCGGTGTTGATGGTGGCGGGCAAGTGGGGTTGGGACTTAGGCTTCATGCTGACCACCTTTGGCTGGAAGGCTGCGTTGGCGGTGGGTGCCAATGCCTTGCTGGTCACGCTGCTGGCCGGCCGGGAGCTTCGCTGTCTGTCGCCCCAGGTTGAGGGTGGGCCGCACGAGCAGGTTGATGTGCCCTGGCTGCTGACCTTGACCCACTTGACGTTTCTGGCCGGGGTGGTGGTGTTTGCCCATCATCCGGCGGTGTTCATGGGGTTGTTTCTGTTTTTTCTGGGGGTGGCGCAAGCGTATCAGCGTTATCAAGATCGTTTCATCCTGCGCGAGGGGCTGCTGGTGGCATTTTTTCTGGCCGGGCTGGTGGTCTTGGGGGGGCAGCAGCAATGGTGGCTGCAGCCGGTGCTGATGAGCATGAGCAGCGAGGCGGTTTATGTCGGCGCAGCCGTGCTGACGGCGTTTACTGACAATGCTGCACTGACCTATCTGGGCTCGCTGGTCGAAGGTTTGTCGGCCGAGTTCAAATATGCTCTGGTGGCGGGGGCCGTGACGGGAGGCGGGCTGACGGTGATTGCCAATGCGCCCAATCCGGCTGGTATTGCCATCCTGCGCGGCCATTTCGACGAACAGTCGGTCAACCCGCTCGGCCTGCTGCTGGCCGCCTTGCCACCAACCCTGATCGCCGCTGCGGCATTCCGCTGGCTCTAGCAGCCCGTCGGCGGGCCGTTTGTCGGCTGGCAACGGACGGCCCGCTCAGGCGGGAATACACTGAACAAAAGGTAGACGCACTCGCAGTTGGTCGGGCTGGAGGGCGTCGCCAGTCAGTTGGGCAAACGGGTAATGCTGGACGGTGGCCCTTGACTGGCGCAGCAGATCTGTTTCAGGCCCGACAGTACCGGAAGCTGCCCGTTGTGTACGGGAAGCGCCAGCAGACGAACAAGGAGAGATAACCGTGGCAATGTCGATCAACACCACTCCGCTGACCGGACAAAGCCGGCTGGCCGAACAGCAATCGCTGACCAGGACGCAGAAGTCGCTGAGCAGTGGCCAGCAGATCAACAGCGCAGCCGATAATCCGGCGGTGGCGGCGATTGTGCAGCAATTTGCGGCGCAGATTGCCGGCAGCAACCAGGCCGTGCGTAACCTCAACGATGGCGTATCGTTGACCCAGGTGGCTGACGGATCGCTGGCACAGCTGCAGGACAACACCACCCGTCTGCGCGAGCTGGCGGTGGCGGCGGGAAACGGCAGTCTGTCGGCGGCGGATCGCAATGCGCTGCAACAGGAAGCAGACCAGCTGCAGCAGGCCAATCGGGCAGTGGTCGAGCAGAGCAATTTCAATGGCACCGCCCTGCTGCAGGGAGGGGCTTCGCTGTCGTTGCAGGCCGGGGCCAATGCTGGCGACACGATCCGGCTTGATGCCGGCAATCTGGCTGCCCAGTCGGGGTCGGGCGGGCTGGCCAGCGTGGCCGGCGGCATTGATCTGCGCTCGGTGGCGGGGGCGACTCAGGCGCTGGCCGATCTGGATCAGGACGGGCAAACCCTTTCCGACAACCGGGCCCGTTTCGGCGCCGCGGCTAACGGGCTGACTGCGGCGATTGGCAACTTGCAGACGCGATCGGACAATCTGTCGGCAGCCAGAAGCCGGGTCAACGATACCGACTATGCCGCGGCAACCGCACAGCAGGCGCAGGATCTGATCAGGAATCAGGCCAATCTGGCGATGCAGGCGCAGGCGAATGCATCGGCGGGCCAGGTGCTCGGTTTGCTGCGCTAAAACCGTAATCCGAGCAAAGCCGCTGCACTCCACTGGCTCCAGGTGCCGCTGTTGATCTGGGCGCTGCAGCCGCCGCCACACTGGATGACATACTCCGACGTGACCGCGATGGCGGTCACGCGCGTTTCCAGCCGGACGGTGAGCAGCGGTGACAGCGGAATGTCGAGTCCGCCGGCCAGGCTCCCGGAGGGGTAGAGACGGGATTCAAACTGACTGGCCTGGATATCCGACACGCCGATGGCGCCGGCCAGAAACGGGCGCAAGCCGTTGCCCGGCGCGGGGTAGTGGTTGATGCCGCCCAGCTGGGCGTAGCGGATGCGTAGCTGGCCAGCGTTGAACGGCAACAAGGAATGGCGGCTTTGTGCGGCCCACAGGTGGTAGGCGCTGTCGGGGCTGAGTGGCAGGTCAAGCTGCAGATCGGCACTGCTGGCGCTGGCCAGCGAGACGTTCTGCGCGTTCTGCCGGCTGAGCACGATATTGCCGCTCTCCTGTATTTCTGCCCAGCCGCCACTGCGGGCCCCGGCCCCGGCAAACAGCAGGCCGCCAGCGTTGGCGTGGCCGGCAATCAGCAGGCAGATCAGCCATCGGTCGCGCATGAGTGGGTTTCCTGAGTTGGCAGCGGCACGGGCTCAGCTGCGAGGTTGGGGGGCGCGCTGCAGGCAGGACTGGTAGCGCCCGTCTACCCGTTTGGCGAACCATTCGGTCGTCAGTTTGCGGGTGATTTTCGGGCTTTGCAGCCGGATTTGCGGCAGCGTCTCACGCGGCAGTAGCCGGCCGGCCTGTTGCTCGGCCAACTCAAAGACTCGCCGGAACAGCCGGGTCTGGCTGAAGCGCTCGGTTTTTTCCTGCTGCAGATCGGCTCGAATGTCGCCCGGATCGAGGCCCAGCCGGCCGGCCATCTGCCGCAGCGCCTGTTCGGTACCGCTTTGCTGCCCAGCCGGCCGACCTTGCTCGTAACGCAGCAGATCGCCATCCAGCGCCAGTTTCTGCTTGCCCAGCCTGGCCAATGCCGCCTGGAATGCAGCATTGCGGCTGCTGTAACGGCCGGCATTGTAATCGGCAAAGCGGTAGAGCATCTGCGGATAACTGGCGCGGTAGTGCAGCAGGTTGGCGATGCCGAAATACACTCCACCCCGGCGGCTGAACACCTCGTGACGGATACTGCCCTTCTGCGGATACGGATAAGGCCAGACCCGCGCATGCCCCTCGGCAAACTCGACGCTCACCTGCATCGGCCCGCCGGTGCGGATCGGATTTTTGGTCTCCAGCGGCAGCCCCAGCTTGCCGGCATCCGCCACCATATCCTCGAACACCGCATTCATCTGCCGCTCGGTCTGCAGGCCGTCGATACGCGCCTTGTAGCTGCGCCCATCCGGCGACGGCTTCAGCAGCGCCGTCTGCACCACCAGCAGCGGCACATGATATTTGGCCGCCCGCTGCTCGATCTGCTTCCACACCATTTTGTTCAGCCCCGGCACCGACGGATCGCCCTGCCAGCTTGACTCCTGCTCGATCACCGCAATCGCCGCGCAGAAATACTCCGGCGTATACGGAATCTTCAAACCGGCAAACGCACCGAAAATATCGCCCGCCCAGCCGTTGCGATCCTTGATCTGCGGCGGCAGCAACCGCAACAGCAACGCCCGCCCCTCCGCATCGCTCAAGCCAACCCGCGGCACCGGCACCGGCACCGGCACCGGCACCGGCACCGGCACCGGCACCGGCACCACCGGCGCCGCTACCGCAGCGGTACTGGCCGGCTCAACCGGCACCACGGGCACCGCCGGCTGCGGCACCACCTGCACCGGCGCCGGCAACTCCAGCACCAGCGGCTGCTGTGGCGGCGGCACACTGGCACAGGCCGACAACAAGGTGGACAACACAGCAATACGGCAAACGGCTTTCACAGGAGCAACCATCGGATCAAAGGCAACGCCCGCGATTGTACGTGGAAATGCGGCGGATCAGATGCCGACACGTTGCTGCGGCGACGAACATCGCCCGACACCAAGGGCAGGCAGGCTCATGTACCGCCTGGCATGTATTTGCCGCACCCCGGAATCGGGGGGGGCAGCCTGCAAGGCGCATGCATACTGGCTTGCAGGCAAGGCTGCAGGGCAATAGGGAAGCGGGCCGCAGGCCATGGACAAATCGACCGTTCGGCGGCGACATATTCGCCATATCTTTTATGGCTCCGTTGACATAGGTTTTACAGTCGCGAAACCAATGTCAACGGAGCCTAGCAGGAGCAAACATGAAAGAACCTATTACTCGCTTGAACCCTTCAACATTGCCGGACGCCGGAAAAATGGGGTATTCGCAGATATCCATCGTCGAGCCGGGCCGCATGGCATACATATCAGGCCAGGTCGCGTGGCGGGCCAACGGCGAACCACCGCCTGAAAGCCTGATCGAGCAAATGAAAATCGTCGCCGTGAACGCAAAAGCAGCGTTGAACGCCGTTGGCGCCTCGCCGGCAGATGTAGCGATTGCACGTATTTATATGGTGAACCTCACCCCGGAACGCCTGGAAGCAGTAATGCCCGCCTTCCTGGCCACCTTCGAAGGAGCGCAACCGTGTGTTACCGGGGTCGGCGTAGCGGCACTTGCCGCACCCGACTTGCAGATCGAAATGGAACTGGTGGTCAGGCTGCCGAATTGAGCCTCGTAGCCTTGAGCGGTGGA